>CAZAHZ010000250.1:0-5155 GCA_964485055.1 uncultured Candidatus Cloacimonadota bacterium | reverse complement strand
ATATAATTTCGGACTGGCCTTTGAAGACCCGTTTGGCGACTTTGCAGATGGCCATGATTTCGGCATAGATAGCATTGAGTTCGGTGACGGCCTCAATATTGTTGCCAACTGTGCCGGATTTCAGGGCTTCCTGCTTGATATTTGCGTCATTGATGGGATCGGCAGCGGCGGTGAGATCATCGAGCAGCGTTGCGGCAATCCCTTTGGCTGTGATTTCGGTTTTGAGTTCGTCGGTGAGGTTCTGACGAATTTGCATCAGCAGGCTAATCAGATCTTCCTGTTTACCTTTCTGGGCTTTGCGATAATAACTATCAAACCCAAGATGGAGAAGCAGTTCGGCATAGCGCGCTTTGTCGAAATTGACTTCTAACTGGGTTTTGAACAAGCCGAGTTTATCGAGGGCGTCTTTCTGAAGGGCAAGCAGATCGCGGGTGGCGTTGCGGAGATCGGCGCGGTAGTCTTTGCCGATGTAGTTTGTGCCAGCAGCCTGGATACGGTTCTTGAGATCGTCACCGAACGGGTCGGCCCAACTGCTCTGTACAGCGATAAGGGGTTCTTTGTTCGCCAGGAAACTCTCGTTGATGGTGGCAGCTACGACGAGACATTTCATGTCACTGCAATTGTAAGCACGTGAGATTGTCATAATACCTCCTGAGGTTTGGGGTTAGGGCTCGCCGGAGAGGCGGGCCGGGGATTTTTCATATTATTGTTTAAGGGGGATTGATTTTAGTGGATTGGGAAAAATTACTGGTTACGCAAAATTATTTATAGGCTCGATCCTGAACCATTCCGGGAAGCCGGTCTCCTGAATCGATGATGCACGGGGAATGAAAATGTTTCCGGAGTAGCCCAACGATGTGGTTGCTAAGGCGCAGCCCATAACAACACTGCCAATTTTATTAAACAACTTTTTATTTACTTGAAAACTTTCATTTATAAATACAGCAGAACAGCAAAGCCAAAACGGAAGAATAAACTTTTAAATTACACAAAATGCTGAATTCAAAAACGCTGTCGCCTTGAGCAACTGGTTAGCTTGCATTCTCAATTTACGATGTCTTTAAAGAAAATCCTCCATCAACAATAATAGTTTGGCCGGTTATATAATCCGCCTTACCCGAAACAAGAAATTCCACTAGATTTGATATATCTTCAGGTACACCTATTTTGTTTAATGGTGTTTGAGCTTTTACTTGTTCAATAAATTCATTACCAGATTCGATAAGCATATCTGTCATTATATGACTTGGTGCAATTGAATTCACTTGTACATTGGGCGAAAACTCTAATGCTAATGAACGAGTTAAATTAATCAAAGCTGCTTTGGCTGCGGAATATGCTATAATTTGGGGTACACCAATAATTCCATATAATGAACTAATATTAATAATCTTTCCATTTGAAGCCTTGTTTAGCAAAGGGAATAAGCCTCTCGACAAATGAAAAGCGCTATATAGATTGATGTTAAAAGTCTCATCCCAAATATCCTTTGTGATTGAATCCAAATTTGAAGGTTGATATATAACGCCAGCATTATTTACTAGTACATCAATCTTTTTAAAAGAATCTTTTACTTTGACAATAATATTATCAATATCCTCTAGTTTTCTTAAATCTGCTTTTATGCAAAATCCGTTACTAAGGCTTTTTATTTTACTTAAAAGTTTTTCACAAGATGACTTGGATGTATTATAACATAATATAACGGTGTAATCGTATTGTGCTAAATTGAGTGCAATGCTACTGCCAATACCCTTGCTAGCACCAGTGATTAATGCGATCTTTTCGGACATTTTATTCCTCGATAGTTATTATTTTAGATATTAAATCTGCCCACATCTGTGCAATTTTATAAGATTCTCTATTCGAGAAACCAACCGTTGTAATATTTTCAAAAGAATCAAATGCAAGTATTCCTAAAATTGGTGATCTTTCATCTCTTGGATCAAATATTGGGACGGCTAATACACACTTCAATGGCTCTGCAATAACATCTTTAACATTTTCAGGATAAGCTGCTTTATGGGTACGGGTAAGATGTCTTGCTACTGCGGCTCTTTTCATTAAAGCCTCACCAGTTACTCCAAAATCAATAGGGAAAATAGCTGTTCTTTCAGGATCGGCTTCTATATTGTATGCATATTCCGTTCTACGAATACTTTTCTGATAATCACAAATTGTAATTACCGCTCTTATATGGAGATTCAAGTTAGGATAAATTAAAGACATACTAGCTGCCTTTAATATGTCTTCAATAATTTGTTTTTTCTTCTCAATTATTGAATGATAAGGAAGCTTGCTTAATCTGATTTGATAAAGGTACAAAAAAAGAGAAAATATTAATAATATATTCCAAAGATTTAATTTCTTAACAGCTTCTATAAAGTTAATGTCTGAGGCATTTAATTCAGTTGTCAATAGATTTATATAAATTCCTATAAAAATCACAATTAAAAAACTAGACAACGCTAAAATAACTTTATAATTTTTTTTTATGAATTCTTGCATAATGTTATTCTATAATTTTTTCATTTGCCGGATTGAATGGAGGCGATGTAATAACTATATATTTTAATTCTCCATTTATTGAATGAACTGTATTAGCAGGGATATAAACTAAATCCCCCGACTTGACATCATACATTTCATTACTTACTTGAACCGACCCATTACCACTTAGTATATAATAAACACGTTGACTAATTCTATTGATTACTTTTGGATGAGTTCCATTTAAATTTGCGATTATGAAATCAAATGCGAATTTTTTGTCGGTTAATAAATCGATGATTGTTAAGTTATCATCAATTCTTCTTTTGGGGGCATCAGAAATAGAAGTTTTCATTGTTTTTTCTCCATTATTTTTTTTGCGTTATTTATTCCACAATTCTGTTCACACATACTACACTCAATAGTTGAGGTGTCATAATTCCTTTTTAGCAACTCTTCAAATGAACCTTTTGGATATGGTGAAAGTCTCCAATCTCCTTTACAACCGAATTCCCATCTTTTTAAGGACATTTCTCTATCTATAGATAAATCTTTTAGTTTCACAAGTTCACCTATATGTGCGGCAATCTTATTTACTATTAATCCTTCCTCGAAATCATTCAAAGTTGGAAGACCAATATGCTCGGCTCTAGTAATGCAAGTTATTGCATCTGCACCAAAAGCCACAGCATTGGCATTGGCAATGGACGAAGCTATGTGATCATAGCCTAATGCAATGTCAGTTGCAATTGCTAAAGTACGATAAGGGACATTATAGCACATCTTTTTTGCCTTAGCTATATATCTAGGAATATTTTCTAAGGTGGCATGGCCAATCCCCTCAATCATAATATTTACACCCTCGTTTAATGCCATTTGAACTTGATTTCTCATTTCTTCTAATTCAATATCAAGCAGGATATCCCATTCATCACATACTGATGCGGTACGAAAACTTGTACCAAGTGATAATGTAACATTATAATTTTTACATATTTTAAGAATTTTATCGAATGCTAATTTAAAGGGATTTTCCATACTTGTTTCTTTAATGTACTTCGCAATAATTGCACCTCCCTTACTAGTCATAGGTATTAATCTCTTTGTATTCTCAAGTATCTTTAGATGCTCTTTCAGAAGGACAGAATGCAATGTAATAAGGTCGAGACCTCTTTTAGCTTGATCCTCAAACATCTCGATAAGTCTATTTAATGAAAATGCATTGTAATTACTCAAACCATAAGTAGACTGAAATTCATAACAACTAACATAGGATATGAGTAATTTAGAATGTTTTGTAAGATAAAAATGAAAGTCTCGTATATTTCCAAAGAAGCTATGATCGGTAAGGCAATCTATTTTTAATTCTTCTGCAATTGAAACCTTTTTATATTCTTCTTCAAAGTCGCTGTTTGTTGATGAGGTTCCAATACTGCCAATGATAAAAGTTTTATAATTTGCCCCACAGTTACGACCATCAATTTTTCTAAGTTTATTCTTTATGAAAATATTTTCCATTTAATCAATACCTTGCTTTAATTTTGGAAATATAGTTTGAAGTTAACACTGTAATTGAGTTGATATTGTCATATAATATATCAGCATTCAAATCAATAATGTCACCATCACTTAAAAAATGCATCGGATGATCCATTAATATTAGTTTATATTCATTATTGTTATTATGATTAATATCAGCAGTCATTATATCAAGCATACCAGGATAATAGAATCGATTACTTGAGTCTATAATTTGACAAGTTAATTGTACGTCATTTTTTATTATTGAGTAATTTCTTTTAGTGTGGTACATAATCGGATTCGAATTAAAACAGTAATGTATATCAATTTTTTTATCTTCTATTTGGAACGAAAATGAATTCCTTTTTTTAAAATCTTTAAAACTAATTCCCGATAGATTTAAGAATTGATCAATCTTTGAGCTTGAAGGTAAAGTTGCATTTTTCTTTGACATAAATATCATAATATTATTCGCAATTAATTTGTAATGCTCTGAATATACTATTAAATCAACATCAGAGGATTTATTGTTTATATCAAGCAAAGATGACCCACTTAATCCTAATTTGAAATCTAAGCCAGTAGATTCTAAATATTCATTTAATTCATATATTATTGTTTTGGAATGAACATATTTTTTTTTATTAAAGCATTCTAGAGAAGAATACACTTCATAGTTCTTACTAACATCTAATAAACCTAAACTGGTTTTATATTCTGGATAATAAAGTTTATCAATGTTGTACAAATTTATGCTTTCAGGTTTATTTAGCTCGCCTCCAAACTTTGCGGTTTTTTTCCATTCATTATCTATTAGTGTATAACGGATCAGCAATTGGATTCTATCCTTTGGGTGATATTGGCCAAAAACTCTATAAACAACATTTTTGTATTTTATAAAATCATATTCGAATATTGTTTGATTCATATTAGATTTTGAAAGCTAACGGACGACGCATGAGGAACGCAAGTCGTAGAAGAATTTTCAGTCAATCGAAGAATGGCAGACAAATCCTCAAATCTCAAGTTCGTCGAACAGCTCACCTCGTTATCTCCAGCCAATGGTTGAACTAAGCCCCGATGGATCGGGGCAGTCCGTCGGTTAATATTCCTGTCAGTCTTTCCATCTTATTTTAATCTACTG
>CAZAHZ010000249.1:0-5165 GCA_964485055.1 uncultured Candidatus Cloacimonadota bacterium | reverse complement strand
CATTCACACACTTTCCTTATGATACCTCGGGGCTTGCCCCGGGGTAGTTCATTCTGGAAAAATTATATCTGAGTGGTAATCAAGTCAGCGATCTATCTCCCCTGCAGGGTCTGGTTAATCTGAAAGAATTATATCTGATCAGTAATCAAGTCAGCGATCTATCACCCTTGCAGGATCTGGTTAATTTGGAAGAATTATATCTGAGTAGGAATCAAGTCAGCGATATATCTCCCTTGCAGGGTCTGGTTAATTTGGAAGAATTAGACCTGATTGATAATGAAGTCAGCGATCTATCTCCCTTGCAGGCTCTGGTTAATCTGAAAGAATTAGACCTGAGTTATAATCAAGTCAGCGATCTATCTTCCCTGCAGGCTATTGCTAATCTGAATTCATTACACCTGCGGGGTAATCAAGTCAGCGATATATCTCCCCTGCAGGCTCTGGTTAATCTGAAAGAATTAGACCTGCGTTTTAATGAGGTAAAAAAAATAGAAAATTGGATAACCGGTTATGATATGGATGTTATAATTAATGAAAATTATAGGGGAAATGCTTTAAATTTATATGGTAATCCGATAGAAAATGTGCCAGTTGAAATTATCAAACAGGGTAAACAGGCGATAATAGACTATTTTGGGAGAATAGAGAAGGAAGGGGAAACAGAGTATTTATATGAGTCAAAACTGCTGATCATCGGAGAAGGAGGAGTTGGGAAGACGTCATTTGCTATAAAATTAAAGGATGCTGATGCAGAACTTCCTGAGCCAGAAGACTCAACGGTTAATATTGATATAGGCAAGTGGGAGTTTTTGTTCTCTGATAAGATACATGGAAATATAGAGAGAACTTTTTATGTTAATTTATGGGATTTTGGGGGGCAGAAGATTTATCGGGGTACGCATCAGATATTTTTTTGCAACAAGACATGTTACATTTTAGTGGAGGATACAAGAGAAAGTAAAACAGATTTTGCCTATTGGCTGAATAGTGCCGAGCAATTTGCCGGAGAAAAAAGTTCATTGCTGATAATCCTTAATAAAAAACAGGGATATCCTGTAGTTTTGGACAGGACAGGATTAAAAAAAAGGTTTATAACTTTAATAAAGGATATAATTGATGTTGACTTGAAAGGAGACCGGAAAGGAATAATCAGAATGCAGGAACAGGTAAAACAACTGCTGCTTCACCTGCCGGATATTGGAGATGAATTGCCGGCTTCCTGGGTTAAAATAAGAAAAGACCTTTTGGACGAGAAAGAAAGATCTATTTCTTTTGACCGGTTCAGGAAGATCTGTAAGAATTACAAGATTACCGGTTCAAGTGAAATTAAAACATTAAGCAGCTACTTAAACCGGATAGGTGTTTTTACTCATTTCATGGATGACCCTATTTTACGTAACAAAGTGTATCTTGATTCCAATTGGCTCGTAAAAACTATTTACAAGGTAATAGATGATGAATTGATCAAAGAAAAAAAAGGAAAAATTAAAGGAGAAGATATAAATAAAATCTGGGATGATGATGTATTGCAAATGGAGAGTGATGTACTAGTGCAGATAATGCACAATTTTGGCTTGATGTATCATGTGCAGAATAGTGATGAATATGTGATTCCAGCTCATTTGCAGGATAATATGCCCTATCTGGAATGGGACTATAATAATAAAGCAGGAATTCTGGTCTTTATTTATGAATTTGATAAGTATATGCCTGATGGGTTATTTCCCAAGATCATTGTGACTTTGCATAAATATATAAAGAACCAGGAATATGTGTGGCGAAGAGGAATTAATCTTGAATATAACCGGACTTATGCAGAAATCATTGAGACTTATGAAGCAGTTGACAGGTACAAAATCAGATTGTGGGGAGTTAATAAAGAAGGTTTACTGGCAATTATCCGTGAGAAAATAAGTGAAGAGCTGGAACCTTACCGGAAATTGAATTACAAGGAATTGATTCCTTGCAATTGTGAGATATGCAATACATTAGAGATGCCGAATTTTTATGAATATTCGGAATTAATAGAAAGGATCAATGCCGGGAAATCAACGGTTGATTGTAGAAATAAAAAGTTTAAAGAGGTTAGAATTGATGAGCTATTGAAGATAATTGTACCTATTGAAAAAAATATCAAAAAAGCAGAAGGCGATAAAAAAGAATTCAAAATATTCCTGGCATCCTCAAACGAACTAAAGGAGGAGAGGGATGAAATAGACAAACTTATTAACCGATTGAACAAGAAATATCATGATCAGGGAATTTTTCTTAATTTAGTAATGTGGGAAGATAAATCAAAAGGCTTTTATAGAGAAAAATATCAGGATTATTTAAATAAAGAGATTCCCCAAAGTGATATATTTTTATCATTATTTTTCTCTAAAGTGGGTAAATATACAAAAGAAGAGTATGATTTGGCTTATGAAAGATTTAATGACAACAAGAAACCTGCCCATTTCTTTGTTTATTTCAAGCAGGCTGATATTTCTATTGATGAAGTGACAGAAGAGATGCTTGAAATCAAAAAAATGAAGGATTATATTAGAAGCCAGGATCAATATTATGCAAAGTATGTATCAATCCCTGAGTTGCTTTTTTATATTTGGGTTGAATTAGAGGGAATAATTTCAGGGAAAGATTATTGATATTATATTTCCTGGAATGAGTAAGAAATAGTGTTATTGAAGAGATGACAAGTAAAATTAGATTCATTTTGATTGCTTGTATCCCCCTGTTTATTTTTTTGAAAATCGTCTTACAATATTTATATTAATCTCCGCCAGGGGCTAAAGGTGCATAGCCTCCAGTGAAACGAAGTGCCATCGGAGGAATAAATGCCCATTATAAAATCACCACAGCCCACCGGCGTGACGCACCGGTGGGCTGTGGTGACGGTAAATTATTATTTGAATTCCTCCGGTTGCGGAGTACCTTACCGGAGGCTATGTTTCTTAATCTAATACTTATGAAACTGGAATTAATTAAGGAAAATCTCTCTACTCTTTAATCAAAAGAATTCCTCGACGCTCTGCGTCGGGGTAAATAGGAAAGTTTGAAAACCTGGGTTTTCATTCACACACTTTCCTTATGATACCTCGGGGCTTGCCCCGGGGTAGTTCATTAAGTTAACTCTTATCTGTTATAAAATTCCAGGGGGATGTTTGATAATATGAGTAGCATTTTCATTCTCATCCATGCCAGATATTAAGATGTCATATACATAATTAATTTCGGTGTGTTTCAGCTAATATTCTGCTAGTGGAGATCAGATTACAAATGAAAACTCGCCAGGTCGGTTATGAGGCTGGCGAAAGATTTTAAAGAAAAAGGTGGGTTCTCTGAGAAACTTTACAGGATCAGGAAAGAGGGAAAGTAAGCAACTTTGATGGACATTATGGACTTGATGGACTATATATAATTGTTCGTCTATCCTGTCCATTAAGTCCATTCTGTCCATGGGACTTCAGGCAAGCTGCAAAAGTGAGAAATTGCCAGCTTTATAGTTCCTGTTAATCCAGTTTTTGGATTAATGCCTTATAAAACCTTAGTTATGGTGTGATTATCAATCTAAGCTCAGGACTTACTAAGGTCACATGGCACTATTTGAGCATAAGCATTTTTCCTGTAGCTGTGGTTTGCGGTGTGTTGATGCGGTAGTAGTAGATGCCGGAGGGAAGCTCAATATTGCTGTTATTTTTGCCGTTCCAGTTGATGGAATTATTACCTGAGGGCAGGAAGCCGTGATATAGATTATTGATAAGCTGTCCGCGGGTATTATAGATTTTGAGGTCAATAATTCCTGCTGTGGGTAACTGGAAGGCAATAGTAGTATTGGGATTGAAGGGATTAGGGAAATTCCGGGACTGAAGATCAGGATCAGGAATATTGTCAGGACTATTTTCCGTATAATAATTTGTGAGTAGATACATTCCGTCATCTGTGCAGGCGAGAATATGGATGCAGTCAAGCAGCGGATGAACAGTGATCTGGTTGATCTGGAAGCAGGGCAGACCTTCATTCATGAAATCGAATTCCATAATATCAGTTTGCCAGCAGGCAATACCCTGATGAGTCATTTGAGGTATTTCCCAGCCGACAAACAGATTACCTTCTTGGTCAAAGGAAGCACTGCTTAGATTGGTTGTCCAGATTTCCACATCCCAGTTTACACCATAATCAGAGGAACTATAAAAGCCCGAAGACCAGGATTCGGCTGGAAAAATGCCATAAAACATTCCGGTAGCGGAAACTTCCAGGTCTGTGATAAATTGCATGGTATAACTTTCAAACCAGCTTGAGCCGGCATCAGGTGAATAATAGACATTGCCTCCTGTGGAGACAACATAATGCTCTTGATAGATTTCCATGTCATGGCAGTACATGCCGTCAAAGAAAGCCACGTTTTGCCAGTTAAGTCCATCGTGCGAGGTGGCGAGACCATCTTCGCCTCCGGCATAGTAATTTGAATCTGCAGGGCAGTAATTGACAAAGCGAGGATTCATCAGCCAGTATAGGACATTAAATTCGTAATTGGAGAAATTAAAGCCATAAATTCCGTCGGAATCCGTGCCATTTCCCATAATAGCGATCAGATCAGCAGTGGCAGCCATCACGGTTTCCACATCCCAGACTGGGAGGTTACCATAGGAGTATTCTGTCCATACATCATTCTGATTGATGAGGATACCATTTTCTTCACAGATAATTTCATTGGCGATACCGCCTCCAAAGATATAGAAATTGTAGGTTTCGATGCCTGAGGGACCATATTCCGACCAGTCATAAGCCAGGCAGGTAAACGGGATAATAAGGGTTAATAAAATAACTACAGTCATCATTCTTGAGATATACATAGCATTCCTCCTGTAATTTTTCCCTCTTAAAAGCCATTCTCAATACAAGTTTACTGCATGTACGATGTCAATATAAGATTAATGTTAATAAGTTGTCAAATAAATAATTGCGAAGCCCTGGCTAAACTAAAACCGTGAAGATAATTTTTAACCACGAACCACGCTAACCACACGAATAATTTTTGCAGGCATCCCCCCTTTTTTTCATCCAGATATAGATATTGTTATATTACACAAATAGCTATGTTACTACAAGTTGTAGCAACTGTGTTGACTGTCAACTCTAATTTAGTATTTTTATTTTAGAGAAAC
>CAZAHZ010000248.1:0-5202 GCA_964485055.1 uncultured Candidatus Cloacimonadota bacterium | reverse complement strand
CTGGAACTAAGTCATACGTGCACCGCTGGGTATTTCCAAGTGGGGCGCAGATGACGACCACTACAACCGATTTTTAAGTTCTATGAGTTTCTCAGGTTGAATTTTAGAATAGAGTAGCTAATTGGTCGTAGTCCTCGCCCCACTTCCGGAGTATCGTTAGCGGTGCAAGTCCTACTTAACTGGTCAATTATCATCAAAACACCTGCTATGAAAATAAAAAAATCAGGGGGATGCCAGTTGATCAAATCAAGTAAAATGGTTTCTAAGCCTGCAGGCACATTAATAAGTGGAATTTCTTAATATAATCCCCTCTTCAGGTAGTAACGTTAGTTATCTTAACTGACCATTATTTTCTAAAATTCTTTTTTTTGCTTTTTTGGATGATTTACGTTTGTTTTATACTGCTTGTAAAGCGGCAATCAGGCGGAACAACAAAGCACAATCTAACACTTTTATGTTAGATTGTGCTTTGTTGTTGTGGTTTAGATGCTGTTAATATCTGGTAAATAGGCTGTAATGGTGGATATATATGAAAAAAAGTATGGAGAAAAGGGGTAAAAAAAACGGAAATATTATGTAAACCAGCAAATTGCTAAAATTTTCATTATTTCAGAAGAAGAACAGATGTATCGTGACAGGCTGCGATCAGGGATTAAGGATTAAAATCATCATATCTGAACAGGGTAATTACCGAAGAAGCAGCGACAACATTTCCAAGAAGAGTGGCTGTGATGGTACAGCTTGTCATTCCTGGACCACCAGGACCTGGAGCAGGGCACTCGTAGCGATGAAACTCAATTTCCTTAAGCACCAGTCCGTTTTCGTTCTGCTGACCGGTGATCTCGGTATAATCATCATTATCATTATCAGTACCCATATCCACGGGTTCTCCCAGTGAAGAGGAAAAGATGACCCTCTGATTATTGATAGGATTATTCTGCCCATCTTTGACAATCACGCGGGCTGTTGCCACCTGATCATCAGGCGGATTATTAGGATTGCTTTCGTCCCAGTCAATGTGAGCAGGAGTAACCGTGATATCAATGTAGGGATTTTGTATGGGCAGACGCAGGGAATCAGTATCGCTGAATTCACCAGTTTCCACTTGAACCATCACATAGTCATTTGTCATCGTGCCTTCGTAAGCAAGATATGTGAAAGCAGTACCCTCCAGGGTATCACCATTGGCATTTTCATTGCAAACATAGGAATTAGCCTGCACCGAGGCAAAATCAGGGTCTTCAGGCAGCGAGAAAAAAACAGCGGTGCCGGAATCAACGGGATTGCCATAACCATCCGTCAGTAGGGCGCTAACCTCGACCCGCCATAATCCGCCACCCATATCTTCTCCGCTGTTATCTCCGCTAATAGAAAAATCAACCGAATTAGGTGGACCGGAATGGATAATAATATTTGATTTTTCGGCACTGACAAGCAAGCCGAATTCCGTATAAGTGGAAGCTCTGACTCGCACAATACCAGAGGAAGTACCGCTGGAGATAATGACGGAAGCGGAGCCATTCTGGGCAGATACACTATCTGAAGTAGTCTGACCATTGATCATAGCACCCATCGGGTGATTAACCAGATAGAAGAAAACAGTCTGATCAGTATCAATAATATTTCCGTTCAGATCATGCAGATAGGCACTAAGGAGACCGCTTTCCTGCCCGCCTGTGCCCTGCACCTGGATATTCATGGGAGCATTATCAAAGGCAATGGAAGCTACCTGGTTATTGACAGGTTCGATAATATTAACCTGGGTCTGAGCGCTGGCATCCCCGCAGAATGCTTCAATTGTAGCCAAGCCCAGATCATTACTGTCCCAGAAAGTGGATTCCGCCACGCCGGAACTATCCGTGGTTATAGCACCGAGAATGCTGCCAATATCAGTACGGAATTTTACTACTTCACCAGCCACGGCAAAGTCATTATTATCTTTGACAATGGCAGTAATAGTAGAAGAGGTTTCGTTGTTATCACGATAAATTGTGGCAGGATCAGCATGAAGTGTCATCTGGAAATTTTCAGGCGCCACATTGCGGGTATCACACGAGGTGATAAACAGTACTAAGCCCGCAAATATAATAAATTTTATTATTCTCATTATTTTCCTCTTGGGGGTTCAATTTCCAGTATCTGAACATCAATTTGAGACTGGTCATTTTCGCAATAGACAAACACAGTTGCCAAACCGTGGATACCGTTGTCCTGCAACAGACTGGTGGCATAGCCGGAGTGATTTGTTACTGCAGAAGGCTGATCCATATAACCTATAGTAGTCTCAAAAGTGACTGTGAGACCTTCTTCCGGTGAGCCGGCACTGTCAACCACACGGGTCGTGATCACCGAGTAAGTTTCAGGGTCATTATCAGCGTAGATGATCAGGGGATCGGCTTCAAGGAACACAATCTGGGGCTGATTTTCAAGAATGATCACCGTCGTATTAGCGATAATTCCCTGGTAGGAAGCCGTGATAGTAGCCGTAATATCGGGTCTGTCATTATACCAGAAAGTGGTATGGGCAATGCCGAGATTGTTGGTAACAGCCCAAGTGAGTATTGATCCAGGGTTGGCAGAAAAATTAATAGTGACATCAGCAATGGGAGCACCAAATTCATTGGATAAATGGGCATATATCTCGGAATAATTGATACTTGTGCCCTGATAAATAGTATCGGGATCTGCGGTAACAGTCAGGAGAATAGCCGGTTCAACAATATTGATATAGTTTAAGGCAGTTTGTCCTTGATAATTTGCATTGATCACAATCGTTTGAGCAACATTGCCGGAGTAAACGTAAATAACCTGAGCATAGCCATCAGAATTAGTGACAGCAGTGGAATTGATAGATCCTCCGGAGGCAGTGAAAGTGATAATTTCGTTTTCCATGCCAATACCAAATTCGTCAGTAAGCCTGGCAAACACGTCTGTGCTGTAGTTACCTGATTCCAGATAGATAATATCCGGTGAAGCCCAGACTTCAAGAAAAATCACCGGGGGTTCAACAATGTAAATCTGTACCTCATCTTCAAGCCCGGAAAAGAGTGCGCGGACAATTGCTGTTCCTGTTGCTGTGCCATCATACCAGAAAATGACTTCGGCAATACCGGAAATATTCGTAACGGCATTCGCAAAAATATTCCCAATATTGGTCTCGAAATTAATCTGAACACCTTCAACAGGCTGACCATACAATGTCAATTCTGCTCTGATCTGGCTATAATTCATACTTGAGCCGAGAATTAATGTGTCAGGATCACAATTGACAGCCAGACTGTAGCCGGGATCAATAATAATCTGGATCATCTTTTCGTTATACACGCCATTATATGAGGCGCGAATAGTTGCAGGACCAGTTTCTGTACCCTCATACACAAAAGTGACTTCAGCTAAACCTTCATTATTAGTCAGGGCGTCAGTGGGAATTTGACCCTTATCCGTGGTGAAATTAATTTGAGCACCCTCAACGGGCTGACTATCTTCAGTCAAAACTGCTCTGATTTCGCAGGAATGAACTTCTGAGCCGATAAACAATGTGTCACAATCACTACTGAGAGTTATGTGATGACTGGTATCTTCAATAATATGAATTACCACTTCAGAATTCAGGTCATCATAGCTGGCTCGAATAACCGCAGAACCGGTTTCCGCACTGTCATACCGGAAAGTCGCAGTTGCAATACCCTCAATATTTGTAGTAACGCTGGCTGGAATTAGGCCTATATTCGAACAGAAATCTATTTGGGCATCTTCCACCGCTTGACCCCATTTGGTCAAAGTTGCCTGTATCTCACAGGAATTGATAACTGAGCCGGTATATAATGTATCAAGGTCACTGGTGACCGTCAGGCTATAAATGGCGTCAGTGGGATTGCGATCATCACAACCGCTGAAGAGCAGAATTATCAGGATAAGGTATAAAAATGAAACTTTAATTCTTCTCAAAATATCCTCCAGTTTATAAAGTGCTAACTATTATTGTCCCGATAGGTCAACTTCCAGTATTTGAACATCAATTTGAGACTGGTCATTTTGACAGTAAACATATACAGTGGCTAAGCCGTGTATGCCGTTATCTTGAAGGTGACTTATGGCATAGCCGTTGCTGTTGGTTACCTCATAAGGTTGCATCATATAACCGATCGAGGTCTGGAAGGTGACTAAAAGTCCTTCGAGAGGTGAACCGGCATTATCAACAACGCGGGCAGTGATCACAGAATATGTTTCGGGGTCGTTATCGGCATAGATGATGAGTGGGTCGGCTCCCAGGAAAACTATCTGGGGCTGGTCAGATAAAACAGCAATTGTAGTATTATCGGTAATTCCCTGATAAGAAGCTGTGATAACAGCAGTCATATCCGGTCTTTCATTATACCAGAAAGTGGAATTGGCAATGCCGTAATTATTGGTAACGCCAAAACTAAAAATCGAGCCCAGGCTGGTGGCGAAATTAATGGTAGCTTCAGCAATTGGATTGCCATATCCATCTGTTAATTCGGCATAAATCTCGGAATTATTATTGGTAGTACCAATATAGATCGTGTCAGGATCAGCCCAGACATTCAGAAGAATTATGTCATTTTCAATTATTTCAATAAAGTTGACAGCGGTTTCTCCCTGATAATTTGCTCTGATCTCAATGGTTTCTGCAGTGTTTCCGGAATAGATAAAAACAGCGTAAGCATAGCCATTGACATTAGTGGTGGCATAGGGAGTAATATAATCATTTTCAGTCTCAAAAGCGATAGTCTCATTTGCCAGACCCATGCCGTTTCTATCGGTAAGCAATGCATAAACATCTGTGCTGGAGGTTCCGGAGCCCAGGAATAATGTGTCTGGTGTGGACCAGATTTCCAGAACAAAGGGATTTTCATCAACGATATATATTCTGACAACATCTTCCACGCCTTGATAACTGGCAGTAACAGTGGCAATTCCTGTTTCTGTGCCATTATACCAGTAGGTGGTTTCGGCAATACCATAGACATTAGTGGTAGCATTGCCGAGAATTTCTCCCATATTTGTACTGAAATGAACCTGAACACCTTCAATTGCCTCTCCGTCTTTAGTTAAAGCAGCCCTGATCAGGCAGGAATTGATGTTTGAACCAACATGCAGTGTATCACGATCAGTGCTGACAGACAGGCTGTAGCTGGTGGGATCAACAGGATTTCGATCATCGCAGGCACTGAAGATCAG
>CAZAHZ010000247.1:0-5223 GCA_964485055.1 uncultured Candidatus Cloacimonadota bacterium | reverse complement strand
AACAAGACCTGATGTTCCAATTATGATAATTATTATTAAATATTGCGTCACCATTGTGCTCAAATTTACTTAAAAATCCATCTGATCCACTGCATAATATTTTATAATCACTGGTTTCTATTATACAATTACCTTGATTGTTCTCTTCATTAATATCATATATCTTCGTCCATAGAGAATCCCCATTAGTATCTGTTTTAATAACAAGTATATCATTATCTCCATAATTTACACCAGTCATCAGGAAACCGCCGTCACTTGCCTGTGTCACTGAGAATGCTATACCGGAATCAGTATCAATTATGCTTGTCCAGATTGTTTCAGCATCCGGTGTGATTTTTCTTAAAGCAGGATTATAATCACTTCTTCCACCCAGGATAATATTCCCATCAGATGTGGTATCCATAGAAAATACCCCAATCCCCTCATAAGGAACTGCCCATATCCTGTTCCCTTCGGCATCCCGTTTTATCATGTAGCCACCTCCAAAATAAGATCTGCCGGAACTGATCAAATCACCCTCTGCGGTTTCTACTACTGCATAGTTATCATTTTCACTCATAAAGCTGACTGAATCTGCGTCAGCCCAGAGCAGATTACCGTCACAGTCAGTTTTCATCAAAAAGCCCCAGTGATCCCACCAAAATGGAGGTTCGTCATCTATATATCTATCAAAAGAGCCACTGACAACAAAACCGCAATCCTGAGTTACCAGAATATCTTCCACGTCATAAGTAACTTCCAGTTCAACCCAGCCACATCCTTCAATCCAGGCAGTAGTAAAGGGATTATATGATTTCACCCAGGTATCCTGTCCCCATAGACTAACAGAAAATAGTGCAACTATTATTAAAATCAATCTCATAATCTGTGATTTCATTTATCCTCCGAATTATTTCACCAGAATCATTTTTTGCGTTTCAGAACTATAATTATTCCCTCTTATTCTATAAAAATATATCCCGGATGCAAACCCACTGCCATCCCAGACAACAGAATTAATTTTACATTTTACATTTCCTGTCACGTCGGAATATGATGAAGACGGATCAATTTTCAATTTGTTAACGCATTGTCCTTTAATGTTATATATCTCCAGAAAAGGATCAATCACATCCGACCCTAAGTTATAATTGATTGTTGTCAAAGGATTAAAGGGATTTGGATAGCAGATCATATTATCAATTTCTGCAATCTGTCCATCATCTTCTGTCTCTGGCAATGCTATCTCTACCATGTCAACAGCCACCTGTCCGGGATCTTCCTCCGGCTCAGGATAATTAAATAGCTCTGGCGCACTCATCTTCAGCAAATAACCTTCTAAAGGCTCCAGCATATTCAGGCTGCCAAACCAGCTAAAACCTTCATAATATTGGGCACTTTGTGTCTGGCTCTTGATACTTATCCCATTTTCTAACGAAGCCAGGGCATAATTGATATCTTCCGCAACTTGCGGTGTATATGATATCCAGTTCCAGCCCGAAGTTAGTTCATAAGTGTTTAATCCCAGGTTTATCGGGATTCCGGTATATTCCAGAGTTGTTGAATTAATTACTACCATTTTATAAGATGCGTAATTATTCAGTGTCGTTAATGACCCATACCAGCCTATTCCCTCATAATATATAGAACTCTGCATCTGACTCTTTATGTTTGAAGCATTATCACCAAGAGAAACCAGCACTTCATTAATAGACATATCATCTCCAGTCACATTGAGCGAAAACCAGTTCCAGCCCGGCTCCATCTCTTTGCTGATTGTCACCGGAGCTGCATAATGCACAAAATCACTAATTACAACTTCCAGACCTTCACTGATAACGGCATCCTCCATCAGCCACAGGTTCAAGCGTGTCCTCGCATTCCCCGCTGCTGGTATGTCATCCCCCGTATATTCCCATTCTTCGATAATGTCTCCTGTTTCGGGCGGATAATCAGCAGCCTCTCCATAATACGTGACAAATTCCAGATAATCTTCTCCCCAGTTAAAGGCACAGGATACACCCGCTTCAGGGTAATGATCAAATTGATGCCTGTTACCCGTCTCATCCCAGGGCTGAACAACGTATTGTGAAAAAGGATCCGTTTCATTTCCCCAATAGGAAAATTCCATATCTATTTCGCGGTATATATTATCTACCTGCGGATCAAAGATAATTGCTTCATCCCAGGTAAAGAATCCCAGCACTGCCTCTGCTGGAAACTCAGGCAATCCCTCTCCCAGCGTAAAGATATATGTCCCATACCCCAGCCGGTCCTCACTGATGATCTCCGTACATTGCCAGAATTCGCCATCATTGCTGATGCTCAAAATTAGATCATCATTCTCATCCACAAATACATTCTGGCTGGCATCAGAAAAATGATTGCTGCCCGGACTTACTGCCACTGTCGACGTCTTGCAGATCCATGAATACCCGCCAAATTCTATCTCTCTGTTCCCCTGCAACCTTTCCCTGAAAGCATAAGGAATTCCGGAAAATTCATCCGGCAGAAACTGCTCCCACTCACCCCATTCATAACCGGAATGCGGTGGTATATAATCTTCCGTCACTAACATCGCAAAATATCGAGTTGCCTGATCGTCACTTCCACCCGTTGTCACGTCACATTCCCATTCATAATTATTATCTATATTGCAATATCCATACTCTGTTGGCTTGGGATACCACCACCCTTCAAAATACAGGAAAACATAAACCTTATACGTATCCGGCTCTGCGACCCCTTCCACATGCCCTGATAAATTGGCGTTTGACAGGAATTCCGGCACCTCATCTATAAATATCTCCTGACCATATACTAATAAAATGAGTAACATAAAAAATAAAAATATTATCGCTTTTCTCATGCTTTCTCCTCTGCCACCAGATTTCTATATATTTACACCATTTATTCCTGAAAGCTGACGTAATTTGAAAACGTTGAATTTAAAAGTCAAATAATTTTTCTTTTTCTTCATATAATTTTTTGTAAATCCTGTTAATATTCTCGTTTTCTTCCTTTTCCAGTTCTGCATCCCCATCCAGCACCCAGCCGGCTACTGCCCTCGCATGGATCAGAAGCTGTCTGTCCCTCACGATATTTGCATGTTTGAAGATGTCCATCCCGCTCTGAGCTGTCCCAAAAAAATCTCCCGGTCCCCGCAATTCCAGATCCTTTTCTGCGATTATAAAGCCGTCATTGGTCTCCACCATTGTATTTAATCTTTCCGAACCTTCTTTGGAGAGCGGATAATAGGCGATCAGATAGCAGCACGATTCTGCTGCTCCACGACCCACACGTCCCCGCAATTGATGCAGTTGCGAAAGCCCGAACCGCTCCGCATGTTCAATGATCATCACTGTAGCATTTGCGACATCTATCCCTACTTCTATCACGGTCGTGGAAACCAGAATATCAAAATCATGATCTTTAAATCGCTTCATAATGTCATCTTTCTCCGCCGATTTCATCCTGCCATGCAGAATTTCCGCCCGGCATTCCGGCATTAGAACTGTCCTGATATCCTCATACAAGGTCTCTGCTGCCAATAGATCCGATTTCTCCGACTCCTCGATCAATGGACACACAATATAGATCTGTCTCCCGCGTCCCACTTCCTGCCTCGCCTGGTCATAAGCATCCCTCCGCCGTCCTTCGCCCTTCCAGATCGTCTTTATCTCTTTGCGTCCCGGTGGCAATTCATCTATCACGCTCACCGTCAGGTCGCCATAAACAGTCAACGCCAGCGAACGCGGGATCGGAGTTGCCGACATATAAAGCAGATCAGGTTTACCACCTTTAGCCGGGATCATTGATCTCTGAACTACTCCGAACCGGTGTTGCTCATCAATCGCCAAAAATCCTATCTTCTCAAATATCACGTCTTTCTGCAATAAAGCATGCGTGCCCACAATGATCTTGATGTCTCCACCTGCTATCTCTTCTTTCGTCTTTTTCTTGCCTTTATAATTCCCGCCCTTCAATAATGCTACTCGAATGTCCATTCCTGACAGATATTCGCAAAAATTGCGGTAATGCTGCTCCGCCAGTATCTCCGTAGGTGCCATCAAAACCGCCTGATAACCGTTCTCCACTGCCAGCAGCATTGCAAATAGCGTCACGATCGTCTTTCCCGACCCCACATCTCCCTGCAGCAATTTATTCATCTGGTAACAGGATGTCATATCTTCCACGATCTCGCGTATCACCCGCTTCTGGGCTGCTGTCAACCTGAATTTCAACGAATTCTTCAATTGCGTGGTATATGTCTTCTTCAGTTCAAATGCTATTCCCGAATTCTCACGGTTATGCCCCCGCCTCACCCGTGCCAGCATCAACTGGTTATAAAAAAGCTCCTCAAATGCGTAACGCTGCTTGTGCTTGTCAACTTCTTCGGGTTGCAGGGAAAAATGTATTTTCTGCAGACTTACCTGCCGCGGCAGCCACCCAAACCGCTCTAAGATCGCTTCCGAAAGCGTCTCCTCTATATCTTGCGCATATAAACTGAAAATATTATAGATCAGCTTCCGCATCTGCCAGATCTTCAGGTTCTCCGTAAGCGGATATACCGGCAGCACCGGTCGTAAATGCCAGAAATTCGTTGTATCCTCTTCGCTGTCCAATACTTCCAGTTCAGGATGGATTATCTGAAATTGATCCCGGAAGCTCGTGATCATGCCAGACACCCAGACCTTCTGCCCCCGCTTCAGCATATCAGTCAGCCACTTGCCATATCTGAACCAGGTGCACAGCAGGTGGTATTCTCCATCGGTGATTATCACGTTAAGCTGCCCCTGCCTGCCGCGATGTGCTTCACGAATACTCTCAATTTCACCCGTCAACGACGACCGCTTACCGATTTCCAGATCACCGATAGAGCTCTTTGCATCCCGCCTGATATAATCCCGCGGAAAATATTCCAGCAGATCATTGAACGTATATATCCCCAGCTTGCTCAAAAGCTTCGCTCTCTGCTCACCCACTCCCTTCAGATACTTGATCTCAGTAGCAAATAAATCCACTTTCCACCTCTCCCCAATTTTTCCAAATTCCCGCCACAGCAGTCAAGTTAATTCAACTTATCCAACTGGCATCCCCTCCCTCTCTCCTCTCTTCCTCATTGTTCCCTAAGTTTCCCCAGCACAAAGCTCAATCTTTAACCCATTCTCACTTATGCAGACATTAAATGGCTCTTCATCAAAAATAATGGGTTGATAAAAAAGCAGAGTAATTTAAATT
>CAZAHZ010000246.1:0-5227 GCA_964485055.1 uncultured Candidatus Cloacimonadota bacterium | reverse complement strand
ATACGCCAGCGGTACACGTCCACTCAGCCTTCCAGCTATCAAACAAGGTCAAGTTTACATTTCATTCTTCGTCCTTAATTTTTCATCCTTAATTTCTTTCTTCCTCTTACATTCCCAGTCACCAGTCACAAATCACCAGTCACCGCTGCAAAGCAGCTCACTTTATCACCGTCAATTTCCCCTGCGACAAATATTCCCCATCCTGGGAAAGCCGAATAAAATATACTCCCGCTGCCACCTTCAATCCATTTGCGTCGCAACAATCCCACCTGATCCCCTCTAAACCTCTCCATAACTCCGACTCCCACACCTTCTGCCCCTTCACATTATAAATCCCGATCCGGTAATCGTTATCTTCCAGCCTCCCAGCATAATTGATCATCACAGCTCCCCGACCATCATGCAGCCTTACCGGATTAGGATAATACTCAAAATCCGCTATCCCCATCTCATCATCCACACCCACCGGATGACTATAAGGATTATATTCATAAGCTCCCATATCTATCCCATGTCCTAAAATTCGCGGATTGCCTGCTATATCTGTCTCCGGCATCGTAAATCCCGCCGGCATCTCTGTCGTTCCCGCATCCACGCACGGCGAATCCTCCTGCAGCGATAAAGGATAATCCTCATTCCCCGAAAACATCGGATTACAATCAAGATTACTTCCATAATCCCAAATGAACGGTAATGATGAATTTATCCCATTATAACCATTCTCGATCAATGAATGATGCACATTTACTTCATATCCGGGATACCCATTGATACTGTTGATGGAATAATCTGTTCCATTATTATAGATAATACTATTAATAACTTCCAGATTGCAGAAATCACCAACCTGAATTGCCGCACTTGTCGAAGGCATATCTGACGTATTATTTGCCAATGTACTATTGATCAGATAACAATTTTGACCATTACAAATACCTAACAGGGAATAGTAATTATCCCAACCAGTTGAACCATCATTATATATATCATTACCGCTGCTGACTAAATTACTGACATAGAAATCAGGAATACTTGTTCTCCTGCCATCTAAAATGATTTTTCCAGTGTTATTACCTAATGTTTTAATATTATTGAGGTAAGCAGTATGATGAATATCATTATTCCATAAACGCAAAATCAAGGCTGTGGGTGGATTATTAATTCCATTCGAAATAAAAGATATATTATCGAAATCAACACTATTTTGAGAACTTATTGATAATATGCTATGAGGAGTATCATTATTTTCAAAAAAAATGTTTTTAAATTCAAGGATGCCTGTATAAGTACTTTGAATAGATATGGTATTATGTTTAGTAACAATATCATAAAAATCACCTCTGGCATTAATAAATCGTAGATTTTCAATACTAAAACTATTTTGACCATAGTTTAAATAAAAAAATGAAGATTCCATCTCACCATCAATGATAGTACTCTGATTATTTATTCCATAAATCTTAGTACTCCCCTTTACTTGAAAAGGCATTATTTCATTTGTATTGCTTACAGAATATGTTCCTTCTGATAAAAATATTGTTCTGGGTTCAATGGGATTTACTGCAATCTTCTGGATAGCCCAGGTTATACTCCTCAAAGGTTCTCCCCAATTTAATCCACTGTTTGTGTCAGCTCCATTGGGTGAAACATATAAATCTGCATCTACAGATTCCAGCCAGATATTCTGATAATCAATTGTTAAGCCACTCATATCAAACCATGGTTCGTGCTCAACAAACTGAAAAACATAGTAACCTGCATAGTCTGCAACAGTTATAGTATCAAGATAGACAACCTGGTTACCTCCTTCATGCTGACAGTAGATATCAGCACCTTGTGGACAATAATTATTATATATACTGCACCTGTTCACACTATCAAATACTATGTTACTTTGACCATTATAAAAGAAGAGACCTCCACCGAACCAATCTACTTCATTATTTCGGATAATCGTATCAGATACGTATAAGTTGTCTTCATGACATAGAGCAATTCCCCCTCCTACGGATAATGATTTATTTTCCTCAATTATGCAGGAACTTACATCCAAATCTGAGTCTTGTAAATAAATACCACCACCATAATAAATACCAGTTGTACCATATTCAGTTCCAGAGCCACCAGTCAACGTGAAACCCTTAATTATTGGACATGCAATCTCGCTATCTAATACTCTGACACAGCTTCCCGTCCCATTCCCATTAATAATTGTTTCTTTGATAAAATGTCTTTCTCCGGTAGTGGCAAAAAGGCTATTTAACTCCAGTTGTTTACCCAGAAAATCTACATTCTCATAATACGTACCTGGATGGACTAAAATATCATCCCCATCTACTGCCGCTTCCACTGCTGCCTGTATTGATGTATATTCAAAATTACCTTCAATATCAACTATTAGAAGATTAGCAAATACTAATACCGGAATACATATTAATACAAATATTATCAGACGTTTCATAATTTCCCTCTATTTTCTTAATTCCTGGCGTCCATAAAGAACGCCAGGTCTTTTATTTCAATTAACAATTTACGCCTACTGATCATAAAATTACTTCAACATCAGCATTTTACCATCTATGATATCTTTATCACTGATTAAACGATAGAAATATACTCCGCTGCCGACAGGTTTGCTTGTTTTATCTGTCCCGGTCCAATTGATCCGGTATTCTCCTTTGCGGAAATATTCATCTGCAAGCACATCAACCAGCTGTCCTCTGATATTATATATGGAAAGCTTCACTTCGGCTGGGTCATCTAAGCTAAAACAGATGTCTGTGGATGGATTAAAGGGATTAGGCGTGCAGTGCACATTATATCTGATCGCTGGAGGCAATTGATCATCTGCTTTACAACTTATCCGATAGAAATCACCTGGTATGCCTGTTACGAGTTTTTCGCTTTTTACTTCACCATTGCTATTATCCAGTACCAGATATTCCTGCTTCCGAAAACTCCGATCTCCCGTATAGGTTACAATTTCTATTTCCTGTCCTGCTTCTTCCTCTTGAATATAGGCACATATCTGAATTAAAGTATCATCCACAACCTGTGCTCCCTTGCAGACATCATTGACATATACGGCTATTTCGAGCGGTAACTCGTCATCAAATTCCACGTAGATGGGCTGATAATCCAGTTCGTCATTATAATCAAAATGTTCTGCTACCGGTCTGATATAGGGCTCGATTTCATCTCTGCCCTGCTGCCATTGAAAGCCATCCACTGCTTCATCAAGTTTAAGAATTACGCAATCCCCATAATTGAAAGTATATTTTGAGGCTATTAACAATGGATCTTCGGTTGTATCACGGTTTACACTCCATCTTTGTGTCTTGATCTCCAGGATTTTTTCCATAACGCTGGAACTTATAGCATCTACCGTTCGTTGGCTCTTTTCAAGATAGTAGCCGATCCAGTTCTCCTGGTCTGCTGGAAATTCATCAAACTGGTAATCTTCATCCATCAAATAACCACCAATATAAAATTGATAATTGGTTTGAACTTTGATTCCTTTATAACTGTAAAATTCATAATCAAAAGGATTCCAAACCAGATTTCCGCCGCTATTTGTGCTATAACAAGCATAATCAGGATATGGACCATCATTATCTTCATCATAAATGTAAACTGAATTTGGTAATGAATTCCAGAACTCATCCATTGCATCATCAGGATACAGATAGTCATCATTTTCTCCATTATTAACATCATCGGATACATCCAGACGCGGGTAGCAAAGCCATTTATATGTTACCCTTGTCATATCAAAATGATCCCGCTCATAAGGATAACATCCCATATCCGCAGGCGAATAATCAGCATCCTCTGCTGAATTGTAATTTCCTGTATCAATGCAACCACTACCCCATTGCAAATTATAGTTATCAGTACTCTCATCTATAAATAATGGATCATCAAATATAGTATTTACATCTATTTCAGCGTAAATATCATCACAACCTCCTGTTATACAGCTACAATATATATAGCAATGAGTATGAGTATTACCTGGTTGCAATATATTGGGGCTTTCTTCTTTGATTATACTGTTAGTTATATAAAGAGTATGAGTATAATCAGTATCACCTAAAGAAATACCATTAGTTGTTCCAGGTAAATTCGAGCTGTTTCCTGTAATTATACAATGGTCTATTATGTATTCCGGGTGAAAATGATAATTTCCTGGTAAAAATAAACCACCTGCCTGCAATTCTGCTACATTGTCATATATTAAACTATTAAATATTGATATATTATCTGTACCAGTGTGATATATATTATATTTATGACCACATATAGCTCCCCCAAAATGATTCACGTAATTCCCAAATATTTGACTGTTTTCAATTACTATTTCTGATTCAGTACTTTGGATTCCCCCACCAGAATAAGATACATTATTTGTGATTACACAATTCTCAATTGAAACTGTGCTATGAAAACACCTTATTCCTCCACCAGCACGTGACGGTGAACTTGGATTGTAATTATTAGTAATAATACAATCACTGATTAAGCTTACGCCAGTATATGAAAATTCCACTCCTGGCGCACCATCTGCATCTTCAATAGTAAATCCACATATCTCAAAAATAGGTCCCGTTCCTGAATTGTCAGGTCCAAATTTAACTACCGGATAGCCCGAGTACGAACTATTTATAATAGTATTTTGAATATCTATTTCGTCACCAGAATCATAGAATTCGCTTCTAATTATAACACCATCATCAGTAGTATCTAGGTTTTCATTATAAGTTCCATTAAATACATAAATAATATCTCCAATTACAAAATCATTAATTGCATCTTGAATATAGCTATAATATGGTTCTGTAGGATTCGCATAATCATCATCAACATACCGTGTGATAGCACACAACAAAAAAGGGAAAAGGCATATAGCCATAATAAAATATATTTTTTCTTTACACATAATTAACTCCTAATTATTCTGTAAATAGATCTATTATTGATTAGCTGCCTGTTCATCTCGCGGGTGTTCAAGCAGTGCTTTTCATGAAAAGCAAGCTCGATGGAAAACTTTGAATTTAACAATTTATCATGCTGCTTCAACTAATTGAAGCAGTCCCATCACCCAAACTTAAATCTGCTCCATAAACAGTATAACTTGATTGCTTCTGAAAACACCTTGAATGGCGTATATACATAGTCACTTAGCAACATCTCCCGACCTGCTGCACCAGCCTTCATCCGCCATTCC
>CAZAHZ010000245.1:0-5232 GCA_964485055.1 uncultured Candidatus Cloacimonadota bacterium | reverse complement strand
TCGTCATCCTTGACTATCAGGCTTCCTACAAAGGGATTTGGAGATGTTCTGCCCCGACCTCTTTCCGCAATTTCAATGGCTTTCGCCATTAACTCCTGGCTTTTATCCATCTATTCTTTCTGCTATTACTCCGGCTGATAAGGTTCTCTATGATCGCTCTCATCATCCTCATGTTTCAAGAAAAAATTATAGATGAATTTGATTCCTATTCCTAATAATAAACCGGCTACTGCCAATTGAATGATAATTTTGGGTAATTTTTTCATCTTTGCCTCCTTTCTATATAATATAAAGAATATTTCACTTTGCTAATAATTTATTTTTGCTCGTTCTTCTTTTCTTCCAAACGCTTTAAATTTGCCTGGTAGGGCTCATACTCTGGCTCTATTGCTGAGCATCGCATCAGATATTTCTCCGCTTCTTCATATTTGCCCGTATCAATTAAGATCGCTGCCATATTATTCAAACTTTTCAGGTTATCTGGTTCAATTGATAAAACACGTTGATAGTATTGAGTTGCCTTAGCCTTGTCATCTTCCAGATGCAATTGTAAAGCGTAATTATATAAAGCTTCCACAAATTCCGGATCAAGTCGTACTGCCCGTAGAAAGGAATTCTTTGCTAAGGCTCCCTTTCCCTTTATTGAGAATAAAACTCCCTGATAATAATGCAAGTCGGATGAATCTGGATATAAGGATAAATATTTTTTCAGTAAGTCTTCGGTTTGTCCCTGCTCATTGCGGGATATCAATACTGCGATTTGCTTCAAGGCTTCATTTTCTCCGTTCACTATCTCCATCTTGCCGTTATAATGACTGCTCACAAACCAGCAATCATCTTGCTTTATAAGCTTTAAGCTGAGATCATATTTGCCATTAATATCATAAAATATTAGTGCTTCAGTTTTATTCTCACTCAAAGCTGAAGAGATGATACGGAAATCTCGCATTCTCTTTAGCACTTCATCTTTCTGCTGATGCTCTATATAGTCTGCTTTCCATTCTTCCTCACTGCTTATTTCTTCACACCTTATATGGATTTTTAGAGCAGATTCTATCTCTCCTGCAAGTAAATTACTCAAATACCGGTTGCCCATATCTTCATAACTTTCCTTCTCGTGTTGTATATTTAACTCTGTCAATTCCAGTTTACTCTTAAGATATTTTATATTATATATAGCATTTACACCTATTCTATTAAAGTAATTTATTATCTTCTGTTTACCCTCTTTTGTCCGGGTCAATTCCTGAGGTACTGCTCCATTTAAGATTTCCTGAGGCATTCGTATCCATAAATCCATCAGATTGGTGATCAGTCCACGATATTCAGTTAGAGAATCAGCATTTGTCCTACTCGTTGATAAACCATCCCCACCTTTTAAACTGTATCGGCATTCTTCCGGGCATTCTCTGTCATAACGCAATTTATTGCAGCATTCCCAACAAATTTCTTTTCCTCGGCGCAGACAGAATCGTTGTTTTCTTCTATCCCTGCAAATTTCGCATTTAGTGCCCTTGAATATACTCATATTATTTATCCTCTAATTGAGGTGGCAAATGCCTCTTAAATTCCGATTTCTTGTACAGTTCCTGCACTCTTCTAATTTCTTCAATTGTAAACCTATCTCTGGATATTGTCTCTTCTTTCTGATTTAATTCATATAAACGGTACAATATCTCATCAAGTGTGCTATAACTAATTCCCATTTCAGTTTCATCCGTCTGCCCTGCCCAGAGATCTGCTGTCGGAGGTTTATCTATTATTTCCGAGGGTATTCCAAGCAATTCTGCCAGCTTAAAGACTTCAGTTTTATATAAATGACCCAACGGTTCAAAGGCGCAGGCTCCATCCCCATGCTGCGTTACATAACCGGTAAGCAGTTCCGATTTATTACCCGTCCCGGCTACCAGTCCATCATATTTAGCTGATTGATCATAGAGCACACACATCCGCTCTCGTGCCATCCGGTTACCACGACGCCTTGTATCTGCTTCCCTGCAATAATTGTCGAAGTAGATGTCCACCATTGGTGATATATCAATCTCTCTGTATTCGATTCCCAAAAATTCTGCCACAAGTCTGCCATGCTTAAGACTATCAGGATGACTCAGATGATAGGGTAATAAGAAACCCTTCACCTTTTCTTTTCCGATTGATTTCACACATAAACTGGCAGTTACGGCAGAATCTACACCTCCGCTTAAACCAACTATCAAATATTCCATTCCAGCCTTTACCAGTTGTTGACTTATAAATTCAATTATCCGCTCCTGCTCCCTATACAAATCAATCTCTCTCATTCAAACCTTCCTTGCTTCTATATTGTTCAATCATCTTCTAATTGGTCTTATAGTCAAGATTTTATAGCTTTACTAAAATATTAATCTGGATTTTTTATAGTTCAACTCGGAAACAAGCTCCAGAAGATGTGTTTTTGACCATTAGTCTGCCGTGCATGTTGTTTTCTATGATCACCTTAGACATATAAAGACCCAGTCCCGTCCCCTTATCGCTCGATTTTGTGGAAAAATAAGGATTAAATATTTTCTTCATATCCCCTGGATTGATACCTCCACCATTATCTTCAATCGTTAATATCGCTTTCCTGCTTCGCGGCGAATTAAATGTTTTTATGATTATCCGAGGATCTGGGATTTTTCGTTCTTCCAGAACATCCCTGGCATTATTTAATATATTCATCACCACCTGGCTGTAATAATTGGGAAAACCATGTGCCGAGACATCTGTTAAATTCATCTCTATATCTATATTGCTTTGTTCTAATGATTTTTCAACAAAGCGGTATGTCTTCTGAACTATTTCTTTGAGATTAAAATCGTATGCTTCCAGCTCCGGTTTGAAGAAATCTCGAAAATCATTTATTGTCGTTGACATAAATTTTACCAGATTAAGAATACTTCCACAATTTTTATAAAGGAATTCCTCACTGAATTCTTTATAATCCCAGGTGTCCGTAAGATTCTGCGTAATGATACTAATTCCATTTAACGGTTGCTTCCACTGATGTGCTATGCACGATAGCATTTCTCCCATTGATGCCTGCTTGGATTGCATGGATAGCATCTGGTCCTTCTGTCGAAGCTGCTCCAGTTGCCGGTCAAGTTCTTTCTGAAGGTTTTTATTTAATTCTTTCACTTCCTTTAATGCTGCATCCAGTTTTTTCTTTTGCCTCGAAATCAGCTCATTTTTATTTTTTAATTCTATATTGCGCAATTTGAATATCTCGGTTTCCTTCTCTTTCTCCATAAGTTCGAAATTCTTTTGTAATTCTGCTATCTGTTTCTGCGTTTCTGCCTGCTTAATTTCTTCCTCTAATTCTATATACTGCTGATAATTCTCGAATGCTTTCTTGTAATCTCCAGTTGTTTTATAATATAAAACCGCTACCTTATAGCACCCTCTGGATAGATCTTTGGCTCCCAGGTCTATTGATAGAGCTATCGACTCCTCTATTGCTTTCCTGCTGTCTTCAAGACGTCCAACATTTAGATATAATTGTGCCAGTGATGATAAACAATGACATATTCCCCAGCGGTCTCCTATTTCTCTCTTTATTTTTAACGCTTTCTCCATATACTTCAATGCCTTGACCAAATTACTCGTCTCATGATAGATATTGGCTATATTAAGATAAGAGTTTGCCATCAGCTTCAAGTCGTTTTCCCTCTCAAAAATCGCCAGAGCTTGATGTAGATTGTGAAGTGCTTTGTTAAAATCCTTTAGCTTTATATAACAAATTCCTATATTATTCAATACATTGGCTGCATCATGTGAATTTGGATCCTTGACCAATTTATAACCTTTATTATATAATTCCACTGCTTCCTGATAATTTTCTTCAATCCAGTAGATCATCCCTATATTATTATAAGCGTTAAAGAGTAGTTTGTCATCTTTCAGTTCATCGGCAATTTTCATTAACTGAAGATATTCCTGAAGTGCCTTGGAATAATCTCCTTGATACCAGTATAATGTTCCATATGAGTTGTGAAGATTTGCTTGTTGTTGTTTGCTGTTATTGACTTTAACTATTTCAGCAGCAGGCAAAAGAATTTGCCAGGCTTTTTCATATTGACCTAAATGTGAAAATATTTCAGACAACAACAAGTAACTCCTGAATTGATTATCTGTATCGTTCTGTGCCTTAAATTCTACCAGCAATTCTTCTATTTCGCTTTGCACAACTAAGGGAGAATTTTGCAACTCTTTTTTTAACCTTATTAATCTTTCATCTATTTTCATAATTAATACCTCATTGTAAACCTTTTTATCTAATACCTCAATGCTGTCAAGTTTCCAGCTCTTTCTTGAAATTATAGAATTCCTTTTGCAATTCTTTTAATTCCCGCTCCAGTAACCTGACTTTCTCCTGTAATTCAATTAATTCATTTTTATTAGGTATCTCTTCTTCTGAATTAAGGTTCACCTCCACAAATTCTGCCCCCGCTTGTAGTAAATGAATATAACGTTGTTCTTTTTGACCGGGTTGTCTTGGTAATAATTTCACCAGAGGCTCTTCTCTTTCGGATAATTTCAGCAAATATTCCTGTACTTCTTCTGTAGTTTTAAATTCATGCAGATGCTGTGAATGTAACCTCAGTTCACCCAATGTCTGGGCTCCTCGCAACATTAGTGAGGTCATCAATGAAATCTCCCGGCGATATAAAGATAATACTGCTCCAAAATCATGCCTGTATTTCAGCACTCGCTGACCTTGTCCACTCGAAAAGATCACAATTCCTTTGTCTCTAAGTGTATCCAGAGCGTTCAGTAAAGTTGACTCATCTATATTCATCAATGGATCACGGTTCGATTTCTGATTACACGCATTCCTTAACCCATTCAAACTCATCGGGTAATAATCCGGCGTGGTAAGCTCTTTTTCAACCAGTGCTCCAACCACTCTTATTTCTTTGTCTGACAGTTTCATAGCCTGCCCCTTATATTTTCCTTTTAGACAAATCTCTTTTTTTTCTCTATAAAGTCAATAAATTATACCTGACTCGGCTAAACCGAAACCAAAAAGGAAGATTATTAACCACTGAAGGTACAGAAAGACACAGAAGGAAGAAAAGAATGGCTTATATTGTAATATTCTTTTGCCAAAAAATGTTAGAATATTGGAAGTAAGTGGATAATCTAAACGATTCTATTTTGCTTAAGATTGCCGGAATACCTAAATGGTCTTTCAATATCTTTCACAATTTCAAG
>CAZAHZ010000244.1:0-5243 GCA_964485055.1 uncultured Candidatus Cloacimonadota bacterium | reverse complement strand
CCCATCAAGGCAAGTTATTTTTATAACCAGCAATTTCTGCTTTACCATTTTAATTAAAACCCCATAAACAAATTGTACTTAATTTACATGATGGATACCATAACATCTTGTCCATTTAGTCCATCAGGTTCATAAAATTACACTATCCCTTCGTCAATTCCGCAGCCAACATCTACATCTCATATGAAAGTATTCTGGAATTCCTAAAAAGCGGTATTCACCAAAAGCCAAAAGGAGATTAAACTCATCTGACTAATTAAAGAGTTAGAAAAGGAGGAGAAATTATTAAAATTGCTATACCTAAGCGAAAGCTTAAAACAAATTTAAAAGGGATATTATATAAAAACAACTCGCCAGACCGTAAAATCGACCTGGCGAGTTCTATTGTAAAATTTTATTAATATATAAATCTTAACTAAGATACATTTTCTGTAATTAATTTCATTATATATTTTCTATTTATTAATAAGAAGTATTTTAGAAAACCAGATTATAGCTGCTTCACCTTCTTTCATTGTAATTTCATCAACATCTCTACTATGTCTGATAGAATTTCTTAATTCAGCTAGTTGATCAAATTTCTTTACCAATGTTTCTTTATTTTGAAAAATTGAAGAGAATTTAGACCATAATAATTTTGCAAGTATTGTGTCTTGAATTTCCCTTAAATCAAAAAATTCAAGAATGCCAATAAGGTCGTCATATTTATTTAAATCAAATGCAGGATTCTTAATTGATGCTCTTTGAATTCTATCATTAGATTTTTGTAATATGTGAGGAGGTATCAATTCTTCTTTTCCTCCAAGATTTTTGTTGATTAATTCTCTTAAACATAATTCTACCTTCTCAATCTGAGAGTCCAAGTCACGAATCAAAGGAGGTAAATCTAGTCGAGCCTTAATAAGCAAGTTCTCAATAGCAGAAAATATAGTTCGTTGTCTCTCTTGTAAAAATTCTTCATAATCATCCGAAGTAAAGTCTTTTCTTAATAATATTTCAAGAGCTTTGGGTGAAATAAGGTGTGTTTGAAAAACCTCTAAAACTTGTTCTTTTGAACTTCTAGAGATCAATTCTGGGATATATTCGCTTGGCATTTTGTCTCTTATAATATTTCTATTAGAATCCAAGCATATTGGAGTTCTATTTAGTATAGTATTTATTGACGTACCAATTCCATTTTCTTTACCCCAAATATTTGGTACTATGTGGTGATCATCAATGTCATCATAGTTAGGAGATACTCCTGTAATCCAATCCTTTGCACCGGATAAGATTAACAAATTAAAAATTCCATTGTAAATTGATGATCCCTTTTTTACTTCCTTTCTTAAATCCAAATATCTATACCTTTCTTTGAATTCTTGAATCAAAGATGGTTTTAAATCTGAATCTCGAAACCATTCTATTAAATTCATGAAATCTCGTGCTGAAGTAGATTCAACTGATCCTGAATATCTGTTTGTAAAAATTGATGCCCAGTACCACTGCCTAATCTTTCTATGGGCATCCAGACGATTCTCTGCACTTAACTTATCTTTTACATAACTTTGAAGAGCCGAGAAAACTGGTAATATTGAAACATAGGGAATATAATTGTGTGATGTTATTCCGTATTCATTAGGATGATATAGAATATGTATTGAACTCTCGATTGCTTGTACTGCTCTGTTCCACAAGGCTTTAAATTCAATTACATCTTTCACTAGTAATTCGATTTTTTTTTGAGTAGGAGAAATTTTAACAACTTTTTCTTGCCCAGGAATTAAGTAATATAAGTATTTAGGAGAACAGTAATTTTGTACTAAAATCGACATAACTTGTAAAATATATACATTCATCTTGCCAGATTGTATTTTATTTGCAAATTTAATTGAGGAGTCGCGCCACATGAGTTTTAATTGAATTTCTTTTGGTTTTAAAAGAGCATTCAATGAACTACCCCGGGGCAAGCCCCGAGGTATCATAAGGAAAGTGTGTGAATGAAAACCCAGGTTTTCAAACTTTCCTATTTACCCCGACGCAGAGCGTCGAGGAATTCTTTTGATTAAATCAAAGACATCTAACTTGATTCCTCTACTGTTAATTTGTGTGAATATATCACATACTTTTTCAATACCTAGCTCTTCGTCTAATTCTATATATGATATTTGATATGAGGTTAATATGTTGATTATAGTTTTCTTAAATTCCTTAATCATTTTGATTTTTTCTGTTAAACTCATTTCTTCATTAACTTCTTCACTAATTTCATTAGTTGATTTTTCGCTATTTCTTTTTTCATTTTCCCAATATTTTTCATATCCGGTTAACCATTCAAAGAGTTCAAAATTATCTGATTTATTTAATAGCGAAATGGGGAAAAAGTCTTCTTCATATTGAAGTTTAACATTTTCTAGTTTTTCTTTTAGCCTTATAGAAAGCCATTCATATTGAAATGCTTCATCATATTCTTCATTAAAATATTTCTTTATATCAATGTAATAAATAGCTTTCTTTGCTCTTTGTGGTAAATTGACATCAGGTGAAACAATTGCATAGTATATTGCAGTAAGCCGTTGTTGGCCATCTAATACAATATGGTCTGGTTTACCTGATTGATAATTCCAAGAAGTAGGTTCAATGATATTATTATAGCCATAAATTATTTCACAAGAAAGAGCTTCGTAATTATCTTTTTTCCCTTTCCAAATTAGCAAACTCCCAATGTAGTAATCTAAAAAAATCGATTTTATTAATTCCTTTATGTCCCATGGTTTCCATTCAAAAGCTCTTTGAAAATCTGGAATGACAAATCGACCTTCTTTTAATCTATCGATTAATTTTTTCAGACTAAAATGATCCGGTTTTTGTGCTTGTATCATAATCTCTCCTTAATTTATTAATTTATTTCTTTAAAAAATCTTCGTATTATGGATACCTGATTATTATCTATAGCATTTTGCATTATTCCTCCTATAATAAGCACAATTTCATTATGATTTTGCCTTAAACCACGGTACTTTTTCAATTTCTCCTACCCACTTTTGAGATAGCCTATTTGCATAAGTACTCGAATAACCGCATAAAGATAATATACTTAATTCAAGTAACCATTGACCTAATTGCCAAGTCTCATATACTACTGACCTTTTCTTATCTCTATTCTTTATTTCAGGATGAACAAATGAGTTTCTTATTTCTGTTAAAGCGTGAGGTGCATCAATCCAATTCAATTGTTGATCCTGTGCTAAAATCTTTAAATCTGGTGTAGTGTCAGGAATATGAAATGGTATATTTAGCTCAGAAAATAATAATCTGAGTTTGTCTGATGCCCGTAAATGATTCCTTATTTTTTATGGCGGTGTTTTCTCAGGTTCTATTTGAAATTTGAAATAAAGCCTCTCTAATGCGGATTAAGTTAAAATTATTCCGGCATCAATACTCCAAAATGATTTATTAGCTAATAAGTACAAATATATCACTTCTTTGATTGTTTCCTTCCAGTATTCATTTGAGAATAAATTCAGGAACTTATTAAATAATATTTCAATTTGATCAATATGATGAGGGTCAAACCATGAAAAAACGTAATTCCAAGGATCATGAGGACAAGACCACAATTCCCAAACTTTTACTTTTGCAAAATCATAACCAATAGGACTTACAGGAGGACACCAATATCCAATAGCAAAAGATAAAACATACTCAATTACTTCAATTATATTCTCAGCCTCTCTACCAGAAAAATCTGATTCATCATATTTTCTTATAGAGCCAATATGAGTTAATTTGTATCCACTTTGTTCTTTCAATGTGCTTATGTTGTATTTCGTTTCACATAAAGATTTTATTTCAATATTCCACTCATCACTTAGTAAATTCATATGATATATCAAAATTGAATTATCTCCACATTTGATCGATGATTGTTTATTCCCCATAAAATTAGGAAAATTGAATAGACGAAATTCAATCTTATTAAATGAACTACCCCGGGGCAAGCCCCGAGGTATCATAAGGAAAGTGTGTGAATGAAAACCCAGGTTTTCAAACTTTCCTATTTACCCCGACGCAGAGCGTCGAGGAATTCTTTTGATTAAAGTTGATTGATCACCAATTCTTTGAATACTCGCCCTATATGGGCAGAACACTAATTCATAAACGTTAGGTTCAAAAGATGAAAGTTTTTGAGCAGTAATAAATCCAGGTATTTCAATATCATTAATAATTACACTTACATCAACTTCCTTATTTGGGAATAATTTCATCATGTCATCGCGTGAAATATTATTAAATTTACCTTCAATATAAATACCAGAACGATGAAGAAAGCTTAGAAATATTTTCCCTTCACCTGTATATATATTTTCACCAATTTTTATTTTTAATTGACCTTGATTTAATAATTCCTTATTAATTTCACAGAAATCATAATCAGGCTTATAATATTTGTTGCTTTCTTGCATTACATTTCCTCCTATAAGTCTAATTTCCAGTATCTCTTATCTCATTCACCTGTCCAATCATCAGCATAGGCAATAACCAATCCCTTAGTTTCATCAAGATTTAATTTTCTATTTCTAAAATACTTTGTCAATAAAAATTAATTTAACAGTTTGTGTGTATTTATCCCTAATTAGTTTCGGGTTAATACTGATCGGTATTTTATCTAATACTGTTTTGGATATTTCTTTATATGTTGATCCATTGGCATGATTTATAATTGCCGGAATTTTAACCCATATATCTTCATTAAATGCCATTATAAATCCTTCAAATTAATTTCCCTTTTAAAAAGCTCCACAATTTAATTAATTCAATACACTATTTATTTCAAATGTCATAAGACTGAATTATCAATTTTTTTGGCAAGTAAATTTATTTTGGAGTACAGTGAGAATGTCACTGTGTTGCAGCGCAAGCCGCAAAAGATATTACTAATCAGACCAGAATTTCATTACATCCCATCCCTTTCACCTTCTTATCTTCTTATTCTTCTCGCCTATCGGTTCGACACATCGACATTCTCGATGTACTCCATAATCAATCCCAAAGCTGGTCATCCTCCGCCTACTCCTACACTAAAAGCTACTGAGTACTTTCAGAAGGCTATTGATGATTTTCAAAAGCTATGGAAACGCAACTTCGCATTTTCTCATCTTCCCACTTTCTCATCTTCCCTGGATTCTGACAGCACCCGGGCAGCACTCGGGCAAGACGTGAGTTATGCAAGGTTGAACGGCATAACACATTACTGTTATGCC
>CAZAHZ010000243.1:0-5282 GCA_964485055.1 uncultured Candidatus Cloacimonadota bacterium | reverse complement strand
AATGTAATAATTTGCTGTAACTGACATAATAGCTTATAGTTATGATATTACATTTCATTACATTTCATTACATTTATTGCTGGTGACTGGTAACTGGTGACTGGTGAATTGTGAAATCGAAGAGGAGAAGAGGAGACAAAGCGACTTAGCGACTTATGGACGGGGAGAGGGAGTTGAAGGTTTCAAAGTCAGATAGTTATAAAGTTTGAAGGTTAGTAAAACGAAGATGTGAAGATATTGAATGCTTTGAACCAAAAGGTAGTAATTACGCTGGGAAGAGATGACAAAAAAACAAATAGAATTATATCATGTGCCAGGGGTTAAACCTCCATCGTTATAATTAGCGGGAATGAAGGGTATAAAGCGTAGGTTGTTAGAAAGGGTGGCTTGATGTTGAACAGTCTCATTTATGAAAAGGATTATAATAAAATTGACAAATATTAATATAAATATAAAATATCTTAAATAATTTACTGGAGGATTATGATGGAAAAGGAAAAGAGAATTGATATTTCGAAATGGAACGAAATAAAGCACAATTTTAAAGAAGATCCCTTGATTGATAAAGAGTATTATGAAATAAAGGATTATGCATCAAGAGATGACTATACTGTAATATTAACTGAGAATGGAAAGGATAAATCAATATTAAAAAACGTCAGAGGTACAAAATTATTTAACGAAAAAATAATTATTTAGTAAATGAATAATCTGACAAGGTATAGCCATTAATCCACCGTTGTAAAGCCACCGAATTCGGAATTGAGAGCCACTCTATATTATATTTCATATCCTTGGCACAAAGTAACACATAATCCTACATAATGCCCAAGGAATAACATAATAATATCATAAATTGCAAAAATCTAAGTTCGATTATTGTCTCAAATAAACAAAGTAGCTCCGAAAATCGGATGAAGTGGCTCTATTTTTCGGAGGATGGCTCTATGTAAGAATATTATTCACAGGGGCTGCTGTTGAACTAATAAATTCCCCTTATAACTTGCTTGATATTCTATGCTCCTATGTTATTTATCAGTTTCCAAATATTTGATAAGAGTATTTCTGTTTCTTTGCAATCCTGCTTGTAGAAACTTGATTGCTTTCATCAGAGTTTTTATGACTTTTTTATCCGTATCTGGTATTGCTGATTTCTCATTTAACATGTCTGATAAGGTATCAATAAATGATGATTGTCCTTTAAGAATTTTCTTTGCTGCTCCAGGATCATTCAGTAGAGGTAGAAGAACCTCTCTGAAATATACTTCAAGTTTTGAGGCAAGAAAAATAGCTACATTAGGTGAAGATGCAACTAATGCTCCAACTCCTGCTCCACCTGCTATACCAAGAATACCACCCGAAGCTACCAATACAGTTATTCCTCCTGCCATTCCATAACCACCAATTGCTATAGCACCTCCACCTAAAGCTGCAAGACCTGATGAAATCGCTGCAGCACCAGAAAGACCCGCAGCAGAAAATAAGACAGCAATTTCAGGTGCTAATGCTCCTGCTGAAACTGCAATTAATAGTCCAGATAAAATAGCTGAAATTGCTACAACTGTTCCTTTACCAGAGATTGCCATGTAAGCCTTCTTAAACCTTGGCGTAAATCTATCTAACAATTTATTATCTATGCCCATTGCCCTGGTGAATATGCTTAAATAGTCTGTATCTAATTTATACCTAAAGTTGAAACTTGGTGAATCTGCGTCTTTGTTTATTTCCAAACCAAGATCATAGTAGGGTCGAAAGAACATTGATTCAATAATCACCAAGTAACTGTAGCTTTTTTGTTTTGTTTTCTTGTTGAGTTTTCTGAGATACTCTTGTAATGCAATATCATCACATATCAATGTAAACTCATTATCATTAGTTTTTGCCCTAAAATGGTTAGTAGTGGATATTTTCCATAACTGTAACCATTCCTCCTTAGCCAATCTTTTCTCATCATTGGTTTCTTTTGAAATGGAGTGTTTTGTAAGGCAATATTCAATACTATAGAGCCCCATTACCCATTCCATTGGCAACTCAAAGATATCTTTTAAGATATCAGCATCATCAAAATGTTTGTTTGCTGGCATTCTTACCTCCTTTTGTTATTTTCAATATCTAATTGTGTACCTATTTGTCAAGAAACATAAACTTATGCAATTGTTTTGGTATTTTACTTCACAAGTAAATGCAAGATTTTGAAGATAGCTGATCATAATATTGTTCAATAATTTTCTCACCCTTACATTTTCCTACTTTCACTCTTTCGATTTGTCGTTCCCTAACATTTTCACTCATCCCTCCATTCCAGTCAATCTTCCTCTCTTGTCGCGGCGTAAGCATTGAAGCCGAATACTTTCACTCTTTTTTTAAAATAATCCTTGTCAATAAAGAACGAGTTTTTGTTTTATGAACTTTGATATTAATTAATGAAATTGTATGGATGAATCATTGTGTGGATTGATAATGATATGGAGGTTTGCATGTTTAAATGTATTTATTGTGGAATCGAAAAGGAAGATAAATTTAAATCGTTAGAGCATATTTTTCCACAATCAGCGGGGGGGGGTAATCTTTTAACGGAAAAACCATTTAGAACTAGAAATGTCTGTAAAACATGTAATAGCACCTTAGGATTATACGTAGACGGTCTATTCTTGCGAAGTTGGTTGTATTCAAACTTAAAAACATTAGATTTAGATAAATTCATCGACTTATATCAGGGAACAATTTTACCTTTATCATATATGGGGATTATAGATAATTTATCAAATGATGAATTTTTATGTGATTATTGGCTTGGTGTATCAGGAGAAAGTATTTTTCACATCCACTCTAATTATGATGATAAATTTATTACTCAGATTGGAGGAAATGTAATCAATAGAAAAAAGAATCCAGGAACAGTTTATTACATTCCGAGTAATATCAACTCTCCCTGGGGATTAACATGTTTAAAGTCATTAAAAGATCAATTTAATCGTCAAAGAATAATAGGATTGAATACAAAAATTGTAAATGGTACTATCAAAATTTTTGATGAGCCGATAGAATCTGAAAAAAATAAATGGAATGAGTTAAAGCAATACCTTAATGATAATTATAATGAAAATGAGTACGTAAAGGCAACAGTAAGAAGTAAGATCGGATTTGAACATAGATTCTTAGCTAAATTAGCAATAGGAATTGGATATAATCTATTAGGACCATCTTATCTTCAAACAAATAGTTATATGGATTTGCGAAAAATGCTCTGGTCGCAAGATTTAACACAAAGGGAAGAATTAAAAATTCATGGTTCAGATTTCTCAAATAATATTGAACTCGAGGAACCATTAAAATCTATTTGTCGTAATGATTGTGCAACAATAATGATTTCAATTGATGGAGATATATATTCTCTGATTGTAAGTTTTGGGGGTAAATTAAATTTCTCAATAATGTTTCTTGATCCTCAAAAAGAAACAAGTCCAAAATTCACACATTCTAAAACCTGTAATATTTATTATGTATTTAAACAGATAGGGAAAGCATTCGGCCCTTTTAGTGATGTAGAATTAATTTCACATATAACGAATACTAACCCTATTGCTGAACTACGATATATTGATAATTTAAAATCTAATCCTTGCCCACTCCCGATTAGAGTTATCATGACATAATGATCAATTTAACTTACTAACAACATTACCCTTAATCCTGCAAAATAACATAATACTATCTAAATTGCATTATTCAGAATTCAATCATTGGGTCAAATTAACAAGGTAACACTGAAAAGCGAAAGGAATTGCTCTATTTTTGGGTAGGGTGGCTCTAAAACTGCGTACACCTGGCTCTACTTGAGAATATTATTCATAACGTCGCCTCACATTCCCTTCGGTCATTGCGAGGTACCTTCACTTAGTGTTTCCTTTATAGAATTCCAGGGATATGCCAGCTAAATTATTAATTCTACTTGACGAGATATTTCTTATTTTCATTTTATTATCAGTGAACTCCATAAGTGAATTAGGAATAAACAGAGGTAATATAAGATTGTAAACATAATTAGCATCAAATCATTACAGCAATAGGGATTATTATCAAGAGTTTTTAGCTCTTTAACTGGTAAGATAGAGGCATAGGTAAAGAGTTGGTTCTGAGTGCTCGAATATAAGATTGCACTTAGTAATTAGGCAGAATAATTAATAAGGAATTATGGAGATATTAATTTGTATCATAAAGCGAGACTCGACCAGAATCTGATTATAAAAGAATCATACTTAACAAAGAAGGAATTATGAGAAAATTATTTTTTATTTCAAGTTTACTGATTTTATCAGTATTTACTTACGCACAAGATACTTTTAACCTGGTGACAGATAACTTCAATTCAATTGATGTTAGTAACGCTTCAGCACCAAGCTTTAATGATCTTGACGGAGATGGTCTACTGGATTTGTTAATCGGAAAAAACGATGGCCATATAAGTCATTATGAGCAGAATGCAGTTAATTCTATTTCATTTACTTATCGGACATCTACTTTTAATTCAATTGATGTGGGATATTATTCTTCTCCGACCCTTACTGATCTTGATGGAGATGGTTTTCTGGATTTGTTAATCGGAGAATTGGGTGGTAATATTAATCATTACGAACAAAATTCAGTTAATTCTACTTCATTTCACTTAGTAACAATTAACTTCAATTCAATTGATGTGGGAGGTAGATCAGTACCAACTTTTACTGATCTTGATGATGATAATTTGCTAGATATGTTTGTAGGAGCAAGCAGTGGTAATATTAATCACTATGAGCAGAATGCGGTTAATTCTACTTCATTTACTTTAGTCACATCAACTTTCAATGCAATTAAAGTAGGAGATAAGTCAGCACCAACCTTTACTGATCTTGACAGTGATGGCTTACTGGATATGTTGATTGGAGAAAATGTTGGTAATATAAGTCATTATGAGCAGAATGCGGTTAATTCTACTTCATTTACTTTAGTCACGTCTGCTTTCAATGCAATTGATGTGGGAGATTTTTCAACACCGACCTTTACTGATCTTGATGGAGATGGTTTTCTGGATATGTTGATTGGGGAAAGTTCTGGTAATATAAATCATTATGAAGAAATACCATACATCGCAGCAGATTTCTCTGTCAGCTATACACCTGGACATGTACCTGTAGAAGTGCAATTTACAGATATATCTTATTGCAATATTAGTGATACATGGGATTGCGTGTAAATACTTATTCAAAAGTGTCCAGTATTTTAATTGAAAAGTGTACCACTTT
>CAZAHZ010000242.1:0-5294 GCA_964485055.1 uncultured Candidatus Cloacimonadota bacterium | reverse complement strand
CAGCGTTTGACGATAGCGAGAGCACTGATCAGGAAACCGCGGTTTCTGATATTTGATGACATCACGGCTTCGCTTGATGCCCAGAACGAAAAGAAGCTCTGGGAAGCGATGAGTGCGTATTATCCCGAGACAGGTGCACTGGTGGTATCGCATCGCATTTCCACCATCCAGTACGCCGATGAGATCATTTTTATCAAGGAGAACGGCAGCATCATCAAAGGCTCGCACCCTGATCTATTGAAGCTGGATGATGAATACCGCAGTTTTGTTTCCGAAATAGAAGATTATCACAAAAGGAGTTAAAATGCTGCTGATCTATAACACTATTCAGGATGAGCAGGGCAGATTATATTTTGACCGGATTGTCAGGGAACGATTATTCCCTGAATTCGAACTTGAGATTGTTTATCTGAAAGACAAGATTGCAAGCCCTGATAAATATTCACATCTGCTACTGACGGGTTCAGAGCTCTCTGCCAGCCAGGGTTCGGAGTATGATGTATATATATTTGAGGTGATTGAGCATTTTGTAAAAAGCGAAAAACCCATTCTGGCTATCTGCCATGGTCACCAGATGCTGGCACGTTATCTCGCAGGTGATAGATTTTGTCGAAGATCGAGAGAGCCGGAATTTGGATTTAAAAAAATGGAAATTCAAGAGGATGAATTATTTGCCGGGATTACAGAACCGATTTTCCTGGAATCGCGTTATGACGAAGTGTTCAATCTGCCTGAAGAATTCAGGATACTTGCTGCTAATGAAGCAGAAGCAATTCAATCATTCCGCTACCGCGATCTGCCCTTCTGGGGAGTTCAGTTCCATCCTGAATTCTTCTATGAAGATGGCGAAGCCATGCTGCAGAAACACCTTGAACAGCGACCACAGGAAAGAAAATATTATAGAAATGACCTGACTGATAAAAATGTTCTCAAGCAGAACATGAAGATATTTTCCAATTTTATTAACCCTTAAATTCCGTAGATACAGATAGCTGCTAAATCAAATTTAACTATTTTCCAAATAAATGTTTACGAATTCACTTGACCATTTTCTGCGGTTTTCATTAACTAAATCAGCTTTTCGGAAAAGGAGTATTGTCATGATGAAATGGATAGGAATTTTATTAATATTTTTCTTTATTAAGAAGCTGACAGGTCAATTTAAGGAACAGAAAGATGATAAAAAGCCCAATCCGGTCAAGCCCGAAACAGATACTTTCCGTGAATTCAATATTCCACCAGCTCCCAGCGTAAAGAGAAGTTCCGGTAAAAGTGATGGCAGAATGAATGAAAGTCATAATAAAACGATCAGGCTGACTGCCCTGAGGGCTGTCCGCACCTATCTGCAAAGCAGAAATTATAAGGTATTAGAGGCAGAAAATAATGAATTTGATCTGATCGCCATTGATACTCAGGATAAGGAATTGGGAATTACCGTTATAGCTTTTGAAAATAAAGATAATGATAACGTGATATCGCTTACTGCAGAGCAATACAAGGCAGCTTCGAAAATGGGAAGATCGCACAGACTTTTTGTGATCACTGATTGTTTTGAAGATGAAGACTCCGAATATCTGGGAAATTATGTAACACTTTATTATCTTGATAGTCCAATTGACGAGGTTGGTTTTAAACAACAGGGAGCTGAATATACAAATACGCTGCGCAAACTGAAGAAATATTCCTATGATCAGGAAGTCAGTGTGCGGCTGCTGAATGAGATTTAACGATTATTTACCCAGCACATGAAAATCAGAAATTTCCATTGTCTTGGAGCTAAAGCAGATTTTTTTCTCTTAGTGGATATAAGGATTAACAACTCAACCCAATCTGACGTTTTTATGTTAGATTGGGTTGAGTTGTTATGTTAGGGAGTCGCGAAATAGCTGCGGGGATAAAATTACTTGACAGAAATAAATAATAATCACACTTAAAAACAGTTATGTATGGATATATAATGGGAATGAAAATCCATATAAAAAATAATGAAAGAGCAGCTAGAAGGAAAGACGAGGTCAGGTAAAGAATGAGCAGAAGACACGTGTTAATGAGATAAAATTGTACTACCATATTAACAAATGTCATTACAACAGCGTAGAAATTAAATCGGAATAATCTGAAAAACTAAACCGGAGGCAGCATGCCTGAAAGTCAAGGGAAGAAAGGGGTAGAGCGTGAGGAAACGGGACGGGAACGGGCTTTGAATGTACTAATACTGGAAGATAGTCCAACAGATGCGTTATTGATGCAGGTGGAATTAAAGCGAAGATGGACAGAATTAAATTTTCTGGTAGTAGAAACACAGGAAGCATTCAGGCAGGCAATAACAACCGAGGCATGGGATATAATATTATCAGATTACAGATTACACGGTTTTAACGGATTAAGTGCCCTGGAGATATTACAGGAGAATAATGAGGAAATACCATTCGTACTGGTTTCCGGTTATCTTGACGAAGAGACGGTATTAAAAGCAGTACATTCCGGTGTTCGTGATTATCTGAGAAAAGACAATCTGGGACGTCTTGTACCATTAGTGGAAAGGATCTTACTAGAGAAGAAATATCAGAGCCGTGAAATGCGGATCAGCGAGCGGCAGAATTTTCTGATCGAACTTCTGGAATTATTAAACAGCAATCGGGATATCAATAATATATATAAGGAAATAGTTGACCGGATCAGAGATTTTGGCAGTTTCACATCCGTTGGGTTGCGATTACATGAGCGGGGACATTTTCCATTAAAATTCATGGTGGGATTTTCCAGGAAATTTTGTGAGAATGCTGGCAATATAAGTCTGAGCGGAGAGAAATGCAATAGTCAACTGGAGTCATTATCAAAAGAGATGAATGACTGCTTGTGTGGAAAAGTATTAAATGGTCAAGAATCGGAAAATGAAGAGAAGAGATTGGGCAGCTTCTGGGTAAATGAGCAGTCTGAGCTTTTAAATAAAATCAATATATATTCCAGAAGAGCTCAAGAAAAGAAATGCTGCCTGATGGAAGAATATCACAGCGTGGCAATATTACCGATACAGCAGGATAGTAAAGTAATCGGATTATTACATCTCAACAGCAAAGAGAGAGGAGTATTTAATAACGAATTAGTAGAATTTTATGAAAAAATCTGCAATGTGATCGGAATAGCAAACAACAGGAGTGTTATAGAGCAGGCATTCTGGGAGCAAGGAGAAATGATCAGACGGGTGATTGAGCACAGCACAAACGTTTTCTTTATTTTAACACCCGATATTGAATTTAGTTTTATCAGCAACCAGGTAGAGAAACTTTGGGGATATACAACACAGGAATTAATGGGTAGCTGGCGAGAGAAATTAAGTGATAACCCAATGAACCGGACAGGGCTGACAAAAATAAGACAGGCAAAAGAGACAAGGAACCGTCATGAACCGTTTGAGCTGGAATTTAAGCATAAGAACGGGAGCAAAATATTAGTGGAAGTAATTATAACTCCAATCGTCGAGGATGGAGAAGTCATCGAAATAGTAGGAACATTTACTGATCTAAGCAAACTAAAGCGCTCGGAATTAGCATTGCTGGAAAAGGACAGGCAATATTTTAATCTGGTTAATAAGGCAAAAGTTGGTATAGCAGTTGATGATATAAATGGCAATATAATCTATTTTAATGATACTTTTACTGAATTATACGGTTACCGGCGAAATGAGATAGACTCAGCTCCTTTTGGTAAAACAATTCATCCTGATGACGAGGAAAAAGTGTGGAAATTTCATGAGCGTCATCTACGAGGAGAAGGAAAGGATGACCGCTACGAGATGCGAGGTATCCGTAAAGATGGATCAGTGATTTATCTGGAAGTAACAATAGATATAATAAGGAACAGTAAGGGAGAGGTTTCCGGAACGAGATTTTACCTGTGGGATATCACAGAGCGGAAGCAGAACGAGATACTTTTGCGAACAGTATATAATATAGCCCAGGCGACGCATGAGACGGAAAGCACGCGGGAATTATTTGAACAGATCAGAATACTGCTGAGCAAAGTGATGGACACAACCAACATATATATAGCAATTTATAATTCGGAAACTGATAAATTATGGATTCCCTTGAGTGCAGACAGCGAGGATAAAATAGAATACCATCCGGCAGGAAAGACACTATCCAAATATGTGATCAAACACGGTAAAGCCATGTTGCTTTATGAAGAAGATATGGACAAGTTAACCGAAACGGGAGAGATAGATTTGGTTGGAAAGCCTTCCAAAGTCTGGCTGGGTTCACCACTTAAAGACCAGGAAGAGATCATTGGTTTGATCGTGGTACAGAGTTACGATAATCCTGATCTATATACCCAGCGGGATCTTGAGATACTGGAATTTGTTTCAGATGAGATAGCTTCGGCATTGAAACGCAAACAAATGGATGAAGAATTAAAAAAGGCTCTGACCGATTTACAGGAGATGCATCGCAATCTGGAGAAGAAAGTGCAAAAGACTGTGAATCAGTTACGTGAAAAAGATGCGCAATTAGTGCAGAAATCACGCCAGGCAGCAGTGGGAGAAATGATATCGCGTCTGGCTCATAACTGGCGTCAACCCTTGAATATTATATCAGTCAATATGCAGTCAATCAAAGATGCCTGGGATTTTGATGAATTAACTGATGAGTATATAGAAAAGAAAGTTGAAGAGGGCATGACAATCTTAGAGAAACTATCACGCTCAATTGATGATTTCCGATTTTTTTATCAGAGCGCTGAAGAGAAGCACGATTTTGATGTCACTCAAGCTTTAAAAAACGTAATAGAGATGAATAAAAGCAGGTTCAGCAATAACGATATAAAATTAATACTTAAGTCTGAAGAACCTTTTATCATCCATGGCTATCAGAACGAATTGCAGCAGGTTTTAATCAATATATTAACAAATTCCTTCAATGTCTTGATAGATCGGAACATCCAGAAACCTAAGGTATGGATAAATCAGAGGATATGCGAGGAGGAATTAGAAATATCTATTCGAGATAATGGGGGCGGGATACGTGAGGATCTGGTAGATATAATTTTTGAGCTCTATACTTCAACGAAAAAAGAATTAAATAATACAGGGATCGGGCTTTATTTATCCAGACTGATCATCGAGAAACACATGGGAGGGAATATTTCAGTGATAAATCATCCGGAAGGGGCAGAATTTATCATTAAGTTAAGTAACAGGTTATAAAGAAGGAAATAACAACTTTAAATGTAAGGAAAACTGGCATCCCCCTGTTTTTCTTAAAGATTTTGTATTATCTTGAATTAATAACTGA
>CAZAHZ010000241.1:0-5332 GCA_964485055.1 uncultured Candidatus Cloacimonadota bacterium | reverse complement strand
AAATATCTTTCTCCTCTCTCTTTTTGACTTAATGAGGTTTTTGCACTGAACTCTTACAATTTTAAAAGCAAAATAATTGTACTTGTTTTACTGATAATCAACCAGTGATAAGAAAATAATTATTGAGGGGAAAAAATTCTTTACAGAATTTCAGGCAAAATCGAATATGTAAACAGGAAAGGATTTAAAAAAATAGATATTATGAGGAATGGTTATGAAAAAAAGGTGGTGGATTCTTTTAATATTTGTATTTTGCTATTCAGTATGGAAATTGGTCAGACAGATTGGTATGCCGCGGATATTGGAATAGGTCAGACTAATACTTGTATTGGAGAAAATTGGGCAGTGGCAAGCTGGTATGAAGATGGAGAAAAGAATTCAACATATTCCAGCACTGATATTGATTTAACTCTTTCTGAAGATGCTCAAGGGCACAATGTATTAATAATAAGAAGAGAAGGATCTTCTGTAAACTGGACACCGACACAGAGTACTGAGTATTCTGATGATCAGGATTTGGGTACAAATCATGAAGTTGTAAAAGGCAGTTATGATCCATCAACAAATGGAACAACAGTAAATAATTCAGAATGATCTTTAAGCAGAAAAAATAAATCTAAAAATCGGCGAAAACCGGTTTTTTTTGAGGTGAATATGCAAAATATCGGGAATTGCAAATTTTTATCTTCGGCAGACTATAACAAAATAATCGAATTATGGCAGGTTTCAGGATTATCTCATCGTCCGCTTGGCAGGGATAGTCGAACCAATATAGACCGTCAGATGCAGGAAGAGAACACAAGATTTCTGGGAATATATAACGAAAATCAGTTAATTGCAGCAGCGATTGTCAGTCACAATGGACGTAAAGGCTGGATCAACCGCCTGGCAGTTCATCCGGAATTCCGGTTGCAGAATATCGCTACAACTATGATAGATTGTTGCGAAGAATGGTTGATCAGGGAAGGTATTGAAATATTTGCTGTCTTGATTGAAGATGATAATAAGGTTTCAATGGATCTATTTATTAAGAATGATTATATCCGGCATGATGATATCATCTATTTCACTAAACGTAAAAATGATCTGGTGTGATTATAAAATTTGATTAATTATTAAAAATAAGAAGTTTTGTATGGTAATTACAGTTTTCCATCACTAAACAGAATAGGTAGATTCCATTGGGGTAATCCCAGTTATTTTTACTTTTCACCACCCAATTATCATTATTGTAAATAATATTCATCTCTTCGACTTTTTGACCCTTTAAATTGTAAAGTTGAGCTTTAATGACCTGGTCAGTATTTCTTACAGGAAGTTGTATTTGTAATTGATTTCTGCCTGAATCGCTGTTATAGGGATTGGGAAATAATGTAATTTTAAATGAGCTGTCCTCAGGTATATCCGCTTCCTCTCCACTGTTCATAAAAAGTATCTCAGGCGTTTCCAGGTCACCAAGCCTACTATCAGGCGACCAAGAATAAGTATTGAAAAAATCTATCACCTCGCCAGAGTCACCCTTTTCCAGTTGAAGGTGCAATTCTGGCGGAGATTCACTATTTGTATATAGATAAATAAAGTAGTAGAAGTTACCGAATTCCTGCCTGAGATCAATTATTGAATTGCTGGACATTGAGGCAATACCCACTATTTCATCACTGGCTTTAGCTATCAATCTGTCTTGCGGTTGCGGAATATAATCTGGTATCACAGCCGTAAGACTGGCAGTATATTTATAATTATTAGGGTCTATAAGATCACATTGATATTCTGCTTTGCAGGTATTTTGTGCCCCTGATCGCTCAGGTTGCGGATAATAAAAAACCTGGCTTGTATTAGCGTAGATAACATACCCGCAGGACGGACTCATTTCCTGCAGAGATCCTATCCAGCCATATCCAGGATAGTATAAAGCAAATCCATTCTCATATTTGATATAATCAGCACTCCCATTCAAAGAAGCCAGCGCCTCATTAATCGGCATGGACTGGTCAGGTATATAGCTTATCCAATTAAATCCGGTATTTATCTGGATTGGAGTTAGCTCAGGATTGAGTTCCCAGCCGGTTAGTGAAAGTGTATCTGGCTCAAACATTAGCGTTTTATATAAACTGAGAGATGACAATTCCAGCAAAGAACCGCACCAGCCAATGAATGGATAATAATAAAGAAAACCTGTTTGACCCTTAAGGTAGTTTACAGAACTATCAAAAGATGAAAGCAGGTAATCGGCTTGATGATGATTTGATCCCAGGGCAAGTGAAATCCAGTTCCACCCGGCAGACAGGTCACGTTGAAGCGAACCAGCCATTAATATCTCAATATTCGCTTCTGTGGTTGTTTCCAGTCCCGTAAAGTCCTCCGCTCTGACCTGAGGATTATAGATTGCTGGCTGAGCAGGTGCCGGAGAAATCTGCAGGATATTATTCTCTATGAAAAGGTTTAAACCATCGGAATCAACTATCTCCAGAATAACTTCATCACCATCGGGATCGCTGAAATATTCGCTTAAATCTATCCAGTCATCATTTCCAGCAGTAAATTGCATAATTTCCGGTAGATATAGTCGAGGTGCATCAGGCACCGGAAGGATATTTATGGCTATTTGAGCCACGCAATTTGCCTGCTCAGGGTCACTTACAGTTATTTCCAGAATTTCTGAACCATACCAGTCAGGATCGGGGACGATCTGATAAGTTTGAGTACATTCCTCTGAATTCAAGTCAAGTAGATAGTAATTCGGAGGAAAACCAAGATTGCTGTTTGGGGTTACTGTTACCGTCTGAGATTGGAAATAGACTTCTTGCGAGTCTTGATCATAGGCTTTAAATTTTATCTGAGTCTGTTGCTGACAATATATAGGGAAAATAGCATAACATATATCCTGATAAAGGCTTGTCCACGAAATACCCCGGCATTCTGATCCGGCAAAAGCAGCAATAAGCGTTGAATCAGGTAAATTCTCACCATTACTTGTGACAATCAAATATGCAAATGACCAATAATTATAAATTACAGACTGCCATTGTGGAGAGGAAGGCTGAATATCAAGATGATCTAGCTCATTAAATTCGATGAACAGTGAGTCATCATCAATATCAAACAATCTGCTGCTCAGGTCAAGATACCCGGTCTCATCTTCCGGAAGTTCCAATTCTTCAGGGAGTATCATTTGAGGAGGATCATTTACTGGAATGACATCAACATAAAGAGTATCCAGAGCATACAATCTGCCACCATCAGATACAAGTATCTGCATCTGAGCATTTCCATTCCAATTGGGAGGAGGCTCCAGATGAAGTATATCCTGGCATAATTGGTCTATAATAGGAGAATTATTAAAAACCTGAAAAGTCAGTTCATCACTGTCAGGATCAATAGTATAATCTTGAAGATTAAGTTGATATTCCCCGTCCTCAAGGAAAAAGACTTCAGGTAATTCCAAAATGGGGGGAATATTAGTTGAGTTGACAGATAATAAAATATCGGTTGTTACCTGAGAAATCGGTGGCTGATCTGCTAAGGTTATACTGACAAATTCATCCTGCGTCGGGACATTATTGATGATCATGGTCAGATCAGAATTCAAGATCATTTCATCTCCATATATATCCAGAAGGTCTGGATAACCTATCACATCACCAGGTTGCGAGTTTACCTGCAAGGGTGATGACCAGGTTCTACCGACAGATATATCATGTATCCTGAAACTAATAGGTTGAATTGTCGTGCCATAAACACTCAACGATACAAAGGGAGTGCTACCCCACATCACCACTTCATTCTCAGCCCGGCATTCATTATTAATGAATGCGCTGACTATATCTCCAGCTTCTGCGGCTTCTCCCTCGATATAGATTTCAGCATAAATCAGAGTAACCCCGCTATAATTTACCGGTATCCAGTCCGGTTCTGATGTAATTATCTCAACATTATCGGAATAATTAAGTTCCAGAAATAATATGTTATTATCAGGATCATAGAAATCAGTCCCAAAAATCCAGGTATAATTCTCCAGCGAATTAATTTCGAGAGATTGAGGAAAGTTTGCGAAAGGCAGATGATTAGCACTGGATGTTGAGGCAGCCAAAGGTAAAAAATCCGGTGGGTAACCAATAGACCCTCCGGGAGATGTCCAAGTGGTATAATCAATCGGACAGATCAAGTTTTCATCTGCATCAAATAATACAAACTCTATCTCTTCAGGCTCTTCACCATTAATTACCAGGGTTACAAAGGATTGATTATTGGAAAGACTGACATTCTGAAATCCCCGGCATTCTCCGGAAATAAAAGCACCCACCAGATCTTCTGTGCTTGCTTCCTCTCCATCAATTGTTATTCTTCCGTATGCAGTGGTGCTGTTGCAGTAGTTGATTGTCTCCCAGTCAGGATTGATAACTGGTCGTCCTTCTGCATTTAATGCCAGTGCAAATGATATTAATAAAACACCTGATATTAATTTTTCAAATGCACCGCAATTAATTAAATTTTTAATTTTTCCCAACCTCTCCATATGAGTGCAGGAAATGCATGAATAGTATATTTATGTCAATATTTTTCAGTTATTTAAGTAAAATTCCCCTTACTGTCTCCTGTTTTTCAGCATATTTTAATTGAAAGAAATATACTCCTGATGAGGCTTTGATACCATTATCACTTAATCCTGACCACATAAATTCATGCTGTCCAGTGGTTTTCTGCAGCGTGTTGGTTGACCAGACTATCTGACCTTTCACATTATATATATTGATACTCACCTGACCGGGATCTGGCAAATAATAAGAAATTGTTACAGTAGGATTAAAGGGATTCGGAAACAGCTTCAGACCCAATCCGGACAAGCTGTTTTCATCCGATCCTGTAATCTGTAATTCATAGCAGCCAAGGTCAGGGAAAAAACCTGCTATCCGGTCATTACCAGCAAGATCTGTTGCTGGTAATGATACCGGTATATTAAATGTTCCAGCTTCAATACACGGTGAAGATAAATTTAATAGATAATCATCAGTCAGACCCGGTTCCAGATAAATGTTTTCTTCATTCAATTCCTGGTCAATGTCATTTATACTGTAATAGAAAGGTCGGGGTTCGAATAACTCACCTGCCAGGAAATACTCTGTCTCATTTGCCCAGAGGATATTGTTGATCAATTTCGGTTTGCTAAAGTAATTTGTTATAGTACAGGATGGCATCCACAAATCATCATTAATCGAGTAGTTCTCCGAAATAGTGTTATTCATCAACAGAGGATAGGAATATTCATTATAAAAGACCGATCCCGTCAACAGAGCGTAGTTATCATGAAATAGATTGCTTATTATCTCCGGCT
>CAZAHZ010000240.1:0-5339 GCA_964485055.1 uncultured Candidatus Cloacimonadota bacterium | reverse complement strand
AATACGTCAATTGATATATCCCGATTATGGGGTTTTTACAGTGAACTCAATAATGAAATTAATAATTCTACAAAATGCTTTTCTGCGATATTAAACTACGATTTTTTAGACAACTTCCATGTCACTACGATATTTCCCCGAAACTCACTTGACTCAATAATTTAAATTAGCAATTTTTTGTCAAATAGAATATTATTAACCCATCTTTCGACAAATCGCAGAGATTGTTTAACTTCATTTTAACCTATCTAACTACTTCCGCTTTAGAATATCATAAATTAAAATAAAAAAATCTTCCCACCGAGAAAAGCATAGCGATATAGTCATTCCGAGAGCTTTACAATAAATTTTATTTGACATTAATTTGGAGTATATGATTTTATTGTTCCATAGAATTAGAGATGTTAATAAATTATTACCGGAGGTAAAAATGCGGAAAGTATCATTTATACTCATATTAATCACAATAACTATTATTTCTTCCCAGGCAGACGTATTCTTTGAATTTCAACCGGAAGTTGTTGATGCCAGAGCTTCAGCTTTGGGCAGAACCACCGTATTAACTACCAGCGGGAGTAACACCTTGTTTACGAATCCCGCCGGGTTAAGCTTGTTAAAAATTAAAACACTCCAGGCTGGCATGAGATTTAATTTTGGATCTAAAACCCAGGATTATGAAAGCACTTCTTATCCCCAAACGGTTAATCATGAATTTTCCTATCCTTTCCATGTAAAAGTTAATCATGTTTCTTATGCCATTCCCGTCCGGTTCAAGGATCTGCTCAAGAATTGCTGCTTTGCAGTCGGATATAGAACCTTATATGACCAGGGGTATAATGAAAATGACGAAACTGAGGAATTTCCTGGAAGAGAAATGGTAACATACGATCGTGAATATAACGGAGGATTTAATACCCTCACATTGGGCATGGGATTTGAGCTGATGAAGGATTTGAGAGTCGGTTTCTCTTACAATTTCGGTATCCTAAGTTCAAATTATTATGAAAAACGAGGTCACTTTTACTTAGCTACATCGCATCAAATGAAACAGGATTATTCTTATGCCGGCGATTTTTTTTCCTGGGGGATGATCTATAAGGTGAACAAAAAACTGGATATTGGTCTGACGTATCGCCCCGTTTATGAAATTGAATATGAATATAAATTCGGAAGGCGGGATAGTTTTTACGAGAAATATTACATTACTTACCAGATACCAGAGCAGTGGTCTCTTTCTGCCAGTTATTCCATTAGCAAAATATGGAAAGTTATCCTGGAATATCAACCAACTAATTTCGTTCAGTACGAAGCTGATGATAAAATGTTATGGATCTCTTCCAAACAAGGTGCTTCCTACCATGTTGCAACGGAACTTAATATAAAAATACCGGTTCGATTAGGCTTTTTTTGCTCTGACCTGCCTAATAAAGAGGAATATAAATACAGCACTGCATCACAAGATTGTGCTATTTCTCCAATTCACCTGATCGGCTTCACTGCCGGCAGCAGTTGGAAACTGAATGATCATCTGATCATGGACATCAGTGCCGAATATGCCTATCTTAAAGTAGAAGAAGAAAATGCTTACTATAAAAATTCTACTTTCCTGGACAGGTATCGGATTGGCACAACACTTACCTGGAACATTGAAAGTAAGTAAAATCCCGGCTTTTTCTCAGATCAATTGCCTCACGCGGTTTCCGATGTACCACATATATGGCGTCATCATCCGGTTCAAGCGACGGAAATTCTGGTCATACCACCGATAAAACTGCTTTGCCCACTGCTCTTTAAACTCCTCGCTCTCTGCCTTCCAGTCTGCGATTGCCAGAGCCTTCTGCTCCTTAAATAACTGACTCTGCATATTCCCCGTATGATCATAATTCGCCCGTAAAAAAGTGATTTTGCTATCCTTTCGCATATAATAGATCTGTTCCCTATCTGTCCCGCTGACTCCCAAAAATATATTCGTCTTAGCCACCAGTCCCCGCCGATAAATTTTCAACCGCGTATATTCCGGCTCAGGCATCCCCAAAATCTCCGCTAGATGCTCACTCAAATACTCAAAATAAGCATCTTTCACAGATACCCCCTCTTCCAACACCACAAACCGCCTCCGACAGTATTCTTCACTGCGTTTACCCCGTTCACTGCGTTCACAGTAAACTATCAACTCATATTCCCCCACACCCGCAAAATTCAACCTCACCATCGTCCGCCGGCACAATTTCTGCTCCCAGCTAAATCCCATCCTACCACTTAATTCCAGCGTATAATTCCCTGCCTCTCGGATAAAGAACACAGTCTGTCCCTGCAATTGATAACTCCCCGGCGTGATAAAATATGGCGTATAATAATAAAGTTTTCGCAGAATAGCATCATAACCTTTATATTGTGGATTAGACACAGAATTGGCAAAAGAATTGATCACCACCGTCCTCAGCTTCAACGGTGTCTCCGCTCCCGGCGGAATATAGATATACGGGTAAACCTCGGTCTCGCCGTTACGCTTACGGCGATACACCTCATCTCCCAGGCGCCCATGCATCTCAAAGAAATGCAGCAGCCCTTCTCCTTCTAAAACTTCTCTCTTATTCTTCATTGTAACTCCTACAGCTTCTATTGGAGATTACAATGAAAGCAAAACTCCCTAACCGGATTTCACCTCCTAATATAACCCATTTCCCCCAAAAAACCAAATAAAAAAATTAAATCTTCCCACTTTTCACCCTCTCATTTTCTATTATCAAATCAAGCTTTCGAAAACTATCGTTTTCGCACATTATAACGGATTATGTACTTCTAAACATCTCCATATCTTTCCCTCATCTTCTGCGTCCTCTGCCCCTTTGCGTCCTTTGCGTTAAAATATTGTAGCGTTCACATCACTCCCAGTCCCTTACCAATCGCACTCCAAGCGACCCAACGATAATATGTGGTATCGTATCGAGTGCGAGTGGAAAAGGACTGCGGTAAGGCTGGGGAGAGGGGGCGAGAGTAATATAAAGTATCAGGTAATTGAGTAGAAATACTGTAATCCGGGAGAATAGCGTATCAATTTTTTAGTCGTTAATTAATTCACGCTTGACAAATTAATTGCCGGGAAGACATTAGAACTTCCAGACATTCAATGATCAGATTGGAAGTAAAAGTCAGGAGACTGATCGTTAATAGAAAGGAGAGCAGAAGAATGAGTTCAGACTACGGGAGATATCTGGAAGAATTCCACAGTGGAGATAAAATAATCCATAAATCGGCAAAAACAATAACCGAGAGCGATAATAATCTATTTTGTCTATTGACGATGAATCATCATCCGCTGCATCTGGACAAGGTTTATGCGGAGGAGACGGAGTTCGGTCAGCGGGTAGTAGTGGGAACTCTTGTTTTTTCGCTGGTTGTGGGACTAACGGTGCGTGATATCAGTGGCAAAGCGATAGCGAATCTTGATTATGAAAGCGTGCATCATGAAGCTCCGGTATTTATTGGTGATACCATCCGGGCAGAATCGGAGATACTGAGTGTACGTCAATCACGATCAAAGCCAGACCGTGGTATTATCCGGGTCAAAACTTCTGCTTATAACCAGAATACCCAGCTTGTGCTGACCTTTATCAGGAATGTTCTAATTCCCAGGAGGGAGAGCAGTGAATGAATTTGTACTGCGTTCGATGCTATTTGTACCGGGACATCGGGAAAAGCTGTTACGCAAGGCTGCCGTTACGGAGGCAGATGCGATAATTCTTGATCTGGAAGATTCTGTAACACCGGCAGATAATAAGATCAAGGCGAGAATTCTTGGTGGTCAACTGATCAAAGAGGGAATATTTCACCACCATTTACTTTTTATCCGTCTAAATGACCGGGAAAGCGGGTTGTTGGCGGAGGAAGTGCAGTTTTTTGCTCAACTACCCGTGACGGGATTTCTGTATCCTAAAACCTTTAATGACGATGATATCCGGTTCATTGACAGACTACTGCTGGAAACAGAGAAGAAAAACGGATTAAAAGCCAATAAACTCAAACTAATACCAATTATAGAAACCTGTTCTGCGGTGGTGCATCTGGATGAAATCTGCCGGGCAGCGGAACGGATAATTGCAATAGCCTTCGGCTGCGAGGATTTTATCACTGGTTTGCGGGGTATTCACGATACGGCGGGGCAGAGTCTTTTCTATCCGCGGGCACAGATAGCTGTAACTGCCCGGGCGAATTCGATTATTCCTATTGATACGGTTCATGTGAAAGTGCATGATCTGGGCGATCTGGAATTAAATCTTCAACTTGCGAAAAATCTGGGTTTTGAAGGAATGCTGGTTTTACATCCCAAGGAGATAGAACTGGTACACCGGTATTTTACGCCAACAAAGGCAGAGGTTGAAGAAGCGAGGGAAATCATTCGTCTGGCAGAAATCGCACAAACGGAGGAAAGGGGCGTGGCATTGATCAATGACCGCTTTATTGGACCGCCAATGCTGAAAAAAGCAAAGTATATACTAAAACGCAGTCAGTTAATAGAAAACTGGGAAAAAACGAGAGTGTGAGCAGTGGAAAAATCAATTTATCAGCTTCCGTTTCAAGTGTTAGGCAGGATCTTTTTTTATAACCGTTCACAGCGCTGGAACCGGGAAAAGCTGGCGAAATATCAGGATGAACGGCTGAAATTGCTGATACAATATGCAAATAGGCATGTGCCTTATTATAGAAAACTATTTAAAGAAATTGAATTAGATGCAGAAAAATTCAAAGGGATCGAAGACCTATCTAAGATTCCGCTGCTGGATAAGGAAACCGTGCGGACAAGGAAAGAAGAATTTTTGTCAGATGAGGCACGCAGTGGTAATATTACGTGGGATTCCACCAGCGGATCAACGGGGACACCGCTTCATTTTGCCTTAAATAATTCGGTGCAGGCAAATAAGATTGCAGCACTGCTGCGCAGTTTCTATTGGGGTGGATACCGTTTGCGGGGACGGACGCTGATGGTTCAGAGCTATTATTTCAATGAAACTGATTTCCAGAGGAATCCGCTTTATAACGTGATCCGCTTTGATTCCAACCGGTTGAGTGAAGCCTCGGCATTGCGACTGGCAGGTGAGATCATCAGAAAACCTGTGAAAACCATTATCGGATTTCCGTTTGATATACTGTGGATTGCCCGGTTTGCTGCTGATGCCAATAGGAGGATACCATCCCCGCATTCGATAATAACTTATGGAGAGAAGCTTTCAACCGAAAGACGTGAACTGCTGACTGCATATTATCGTTGTCCGGTTTTTGATTTTCATTCCATGCATGAATGCAGTGTTATGATCTCACAGTGTGAAAAGGGCAGTCTG
>CAZAHZ010000239.1:0-5407 GCA_964485055.1 uncultured Candidatus Cloacimonadota bacterium | reverse complement strand
TATCTGTGTAATATAACAATATCTATGTCTAGCTGATATAAAACGGGGGGTTGCCTGTGAAATGGAGTGAGGAGGAGTCTGTTAAAGATTAAATTCCGGATTTAAGAGAGAGGGAAATATACGAGAGTGAACCAGACATCACTGATATCAGCACCATAACGAAGAGAAGTGCAATAAGAAGAAGTGAAATGATCTTTCATGCAGTAAATTTCAATATAGTGAATAATTCTACTTGACAGTATAAAGCAGAATAAATTTTAATAGATGAAAAGAAAATTAAATGATTAAGGAGTGAAGAATGGGAAAAGTAGCCATAACAATCAACGGGTCAGAAGTAAAGAATATCTATCCAGCAGTGACAATTGGAGTATCAGCAGCAGCAAGTGGAGACGATGTAATACTTTTTATCTTACCGTCAGGATTACCGGCATTCGTGAAGGGAGAATTAGAGAAGATAGATGAAAAAGCGAAAAATCTTCCTAACCTTATGGAGATGATGGACGGTTTGAAGATGTTGAACGCCAGATTATTAGTCTGTGAATTGGGATTTGGGGTACATGATCTCAAAGAAGAAAACCTGATAGAAGGCTTGGAAGTCGTGGGGGCAACAACATTTGTGGCAGAAGCCATAGGTTCAGATCTGACATTTTCATTTTAATCTGCTGCAAGGTCATTTTAGTCAATAAGGTAGAAAGTTATAAGAATTACAGAAACTGTAAGGCAGGAAACGAAATTAATGATTATCTGTGAGAGTAGCAGTTATATAGTAAATCTAAGGCAAGAAATAAGGTGCTGATGATTTCCATACATTTTAGAGAAAGAGAAAAACAATAAAAAAAGACGAGTGAGTTCTAAAAAATACCAAGGAGAATTATTATGCAAGCAGATGAGAAGTTAGATTGTAAAGGGCTTTCGTGCCCAATGCCGATCATTAAACTGAGTAAAGTGGTCAAAAAGATGCAAAGCGGGCAAGTGCTGGAAATGATTGGCACAGACCCCGGCTCAAAGACAGATGTGCCAGCGTGGTGTGGCAAAACGGGTAATGAATTTCTGGAGCAAAAAGAAGAGGATGGCGCCTTCGTATTTTACATAAAAAAGAGTTAAGGGGAAAGCCATGTTTAAAAAGGGAGTTTTAAGAGAACTATTTGATAGTTTATTCAGCAAAACGTGGCATATGTGGGTAGGCGGCATTTTGCTGGCAGTATTAAATATCCTTCTCTTTGTAATCAAATATCCCTGGGGAGCCAGTGGCGGATATGTCAATATCGGTCAGAACCTGTTTCAATCAATCGGAATAACTTCGCTAGGCACGGGAACACCAATCAGCCTCCACACAGTTGCGCTTTTGAATATTTTTATAATCGCAGGTGCTTTTATATCGGCATTATTTTCGAGGGAATTCGGAATCAGAGTAGCCCCAATCGGTGAGTTGATCAAGGGTCTGATCGGAGGTGCCTTGATGGGAATAGGCTCAACCGTGGGAATAGGCTGTACAACAGGCGGTTTTTTTTCAGGAGTCGCAGCTTTATCGGGCGGAGCATTATTCTTATCGTTAGGTTTCCTACTGGGAACAATAGCAGCTTTGAAATACCTGCTTTGGGAAATGGAAGCGCTTCCTAAAATCAGCATGGGAAAATCAGTAACATTACTGGTAGGATCAAAGGCAAAAACAGGCTGGCAGAGATGGCTGGGCTGGATACTGATCGTATTGGTGCTGGTGCTGGTGAATAAGTATACTTCAGCAGGTACCAATACTATGAAAGTGTTAGGCTGGCATATATTAATCGCAATGTTCCTGGGAATAATCCTGCAAAGATCACGTTATTGTATAGTCCGCGCCTTTCGTGAGCCTTTTATGACAGGCGAAGCGGGAGCACCTGTAGCAATAATCATAAGTATTTTAGTTGCCTTAACCGGATTTACAGTATTGAAATATTTTGGCGTTGGTAACGCAGGAGAATTTGCAGTTCGGGCGATAGAGCTAAAATCAGTATATGCCAATTTCTGGTTACGAGCCATAATAGGCGGGTTTATATTTGGAATAGGCATGACCATAGCCGGAGGATGTGCAGTAGGGACACTTTGGCGAGCTGGCGAAGGACATGTAAAATTATGGTTTTCAGCAATTGGATTTGCCATAATGGCTCCAATTTCCAAGGATATAATCGTACCATTTGTAGAAAAGATCATCCCCGAATCACTCAGGAAACAGGTTTATTTACCGGATGCGCTGGGATATACCGGGGCAGTTGTTCTGGTTCTTTTCATATTGCTCATCTGGTATATATTTGTGAAGTGGAACGAGAAAACCGGCAAATTTTCGGCATTATAAAGGGAGAGAACAATGAAAACCATATATTTAATAAGTACATTGATCATCCTTATAATGTTGTCAGGCTGTGGACAGGGATTTTCGGAAGGCGGATATTTTGCAGATGCCAAGGCATTAGCCAGAGAGGCAAAAGCTGGAATTTCCGAGATCAATTATGACGAATTGCAAACGATGATGGCTAAAGAAGAGCTTCGAGTCCTGATTGATGTCCGGGAGCCGGGAGAATTCGAGGAAGGATATATCAATCAACCGGATGAAGATGGCGAATATTTATATCCGGAGACTTTTACAGTCAATATCCCGCGGGGATTACTGGAATTTAAAATAGCCAGTAAAGATTACTGGGATGATGAATTGTGGATAGAGATGCCTGAAAAAGAAGAAGAAATCGTGGTTTATTGCAAAACTGGCGATAGAAGCGCTTTGGCTGCTTATGCTCTAAAGCAATTGGGCTATTCAAATGTGAAAAGCCTGAAGGGCGGCTATAGAAAATGGTTAGATCCAAATGCACCGGAAGAAGAAGCCGTAAAAAGCTCCGGTGGGTGTGGATAATAAAAAAAAGGAGTAAATATGAAAAAAGGGTTAATTAAGGTATTATTAATGGCTTTTATAGCATTAATGTTTGTGAGCGCCTGCTCAAAGGATGACGATAACGATTTATCCAAATTTGAGACGCTGATCAATTATATGGATGCCAATAACATGACAATCACAGATCTGCTTTCAAGCTGGATCATAAGTGCAGATTCTACTTTGCAGGCAAATATGAATGACTATTATTTTATGGATCTGCGAGGATCAGATACAAATGAGAACGGCATCACAGATTATGATGAAGGTCATGTACCCGGAGCAGTATTAACAAGTTTTGGTACGCTTCTGGCGGATGCGGAAGAAGCAGATAAACCGATCATAGTAGTATGTTATACGGGTCAATCAGCGGGTCATGCCGTGATGGCACTTCGCCTTTCTGATCATCAGGATGCCAAAGTATTGAAATGGGGAATGAGCGGCTGGAACGGATATTTCGATAAGTGGACGGCTAACTGCGTACAATTAGACCATGAAAACTGGTTAGTAGCACCTGGTAATATAATGGCAAGTGAAACCTTTGGAATGCCAAATCTTGAAGCAACAGGAAGCAATGGCACAGATATACTGGCAGAAAGAGTGGCAGCAATGCTAACGGGTGGATTTAAGGGAATTATCGGATCAGATGTTCTTGATGCACCGGAAGACTATTTTATAAACAATTACTGGGCAGCCACTGATGTAGAGCAATATGGCAACATTGAAACAGCCTATCGTCTAAATCCTCTTGTACTGGAAAATCTCAATCCTGATGAAATAATTGTAACTTATTGCTGGACTGGACAGACATCATCAATGATCACCGCATATCTGACAGTTCTGGGCTATGATGCCAAGAGTCTGAAATTTGGAGCCAACAGCATGATCTATGATGATCTTGTAAGCCATAACTGGACGGGATCGGCAGACTGGGATTATGAGATAACGGAACCGTAAAAAATTTATAAAGAAGGTCAAAAGGACACTTTTGACCTTCTTTTATATTCAGTGAAAATGATAACGCAAGGGAGAAATCATGTATAAAAGAATGATATATTTATTTTTATTTCTAATTTTCTCAACCAGCCTTGCCTTTGGTCAGGGCTGCATGGAAGCATCCTCTGATGAAGGCGTAAGTGTAGTGGGATATATTCAAGCCCAGTATGAATACAAGTTCCAGGATCCTGCTGATGATACCAGCGCTTTTACTTTTAATCGGGTAAGATTTGGACTGGTAGGCAATATACCTTATGATATCAGTTATTATACCATGTTTGAATTCAGCCCTAATAAAGCAGGAGCTCCATATCTTCTGGATGGTTTTATTACCTATTCACGTTTAGACCCTTATTTAAAGATTTCCCTTGGTCAGTTCAAGTCACCCTTCAGTCTGGAATTAAATACTCCCTGCCAGGGACTTTATACTATTAATCGCTCAGAAGTGGTTAATGTTTTAACTAGTCCAGGTAGAGATCGTGGAGTTCTGTTTAATGGTCACTACGGAGAAATGTTGAAATATGCATTTGCCTTTACCAATGGAATGGGAAGAGATAGTCTTGAAAATAATCAGAACAAAGTTTTTGCCGGTAGAGCAGTTGTTACTCCAATTGAATATTTGAGTTTAGGGGCAGGTTATAAAACGGGAACTTCACCTCCAAAGGAAACCACGGCGGAAGATGAAGATGAATTGACACGCATTTCCTTTGATGCTGAGTTCAAATATGGAAATTTATTGGTTCAGGGTGAATATATTACTGCCGAAGATATAGGTTCTCATCTTGAACCTGTTGGCGATGGCTGAGAGGAAGCTTTCGAGGTGGTCCTCGGTTCAATAAAACGTGCAGGTTTTTGGGCACAGGCAATGTATATGACTCCCTGGAATATTCAGCCTATAGTTAAATATGAAATTTATGATCCAGATACTGACAAAGATAATTTGAGCACGGAAAACTGTATAAAGAAAATAACAACATTTGGTATAAACTATTTCCTGAATGACTGGACAAGGATACAAATAAATTACCTTTATAAAGCAGAAGAAGATAATGAATACTCAAATGATGAGGTTTTATTCCAGATACAGGTAAAATTCTAATTTATAAAGGGGAAAACCATGAAAAAGTTAATATTAATAGCGTTAATAATACTTTTAAGCATCCAGATAGTTTTTGGAGGAGTGATATCCGCCAAAGATCTAGCGCAATTAGTCAAGAAAGAAAATGTGGTAATTGTATCAGCCCGAAACGAAGCGGATTACTCAAAAAAGCATATCAAAGATGCAGTCAATCTTTATCACAATGATCTTTATAAAACTGAGGGTGTGGATGCCCTGCTGAAACCAGCGGAAGAAATTGCAGTAATACTGGGGAATAAAGGGATTTCGGAAACGAGCAAGATCGTGATATATGATGACGGAGAAAATAAACTTGCCGGTAGGATTTACTGGATACTGGATTATCTGGGAGCCCAGGATATCAGTATTCTGGATGGACACATCAAGAGCTG
>CAZAHZ010000238.1:0-5447 GCA_964485055.1 uncultured Candidatus Cloacimonadota bacterium | reverse complement strand
TATTGGGATCCTTCCAGAGTAGATTTGCAGTAGGAAAACCAAGCTGGTGTCCGATACGCTTCCCCGCAATCACAGTTCCTGAGAGCGAATATGAGCGTCCAAGAAGAATTTTCAGCATATCCATGGCACCGGCACGAACACAATCACGACACCAGGAGCTGCTGACGATCTTGCCATTGAGACGGAAGGGTTCAATAATATCAACTTTATAGTTATATTCAGATTCTTTTAGCTTGAGAAAATCATAATTGCCGGAGCGGTTCTTGCCGAAATGAGTATCATAACCGACAACAATCTCTTGAGGGTGCAATTCGTTATAAATCACTTCTTTGAGGAATTCTTCGGGCGGCATTTCTGCCATGGCTCTGGAAAAATTGAGATAGAGAATGCAGCCAATACCGAGATCAGTAAGCAGTTTTTCTCGCATACTGGTTTCAGTGAGAAGATAGGGGAAAGTATCTTTGAAGATAGTTTCCAGCGGATGATGAAAATATGAGATGACAATTGCTTGCCTATGAGCTGTCCGTGCTCTGTTGACCAACTCTTTGAGTAGCTTGCGATGCCCGATGTGAACTCCGTCAAAAGTGCCCATTGTGATTAAGGGATGGTCAAAGTGGCATTTTTGATGAGGAAAGAAGTGCATGTTAATCTTTACTATCCAGGCAGGACGATGTCAGGTTGGAGAATATTTTCATTAATGACGTGGGCTATGCCAAGTGTGGAATTAGTGTTTTTATTGAGAACCAGGAATATTTTATCGGAGCAGAAAGTAATAGGAATTGGTCTGCCATGGTAAAAATGGTCAGTATCATTGTCATCGAGCAACAATTGGGGAAGCCGGAGTATCTCAGAGGGCGGAAGGAGGCTATTCTGCCAGTTCTGTGGATTAAGGTGTTCCAGTGGGACAGCATCGTTAAGCTGGATATTATCCACCGCAAGCCGAACCAGTTTGGTGGTAGTAGCCATTGTACCCAAAAGAAGAGCCAGTGATTCGGAGAGAGTGCGGATATAAGTGCCTTTGCTGACAGTAGTCTGGTAAGTGAGAGATTGCTCATTAAAATCAATGATACGGAATTCGAAAATATTAATGGGACGCGGCATAAGTATCACTTCTTTGCCCTGTCGAGCCAGATCATAAGCTCTTTTACCATTGACTTTAATTGCTGAATAAGATGGCGGAGTCTGTTCCTTCAATTGCAGAAGGCTGGAAACCGCAAAGTTGAGTTTATTTTGATCAAGCTGGGGAAGAGGCTGGGTGGAGATGATATTTCCGGTAATATCGCCGGTATCGGTACGGATACCGAATTTGATTTCAGCAAGGTATGTTTTACGGGCAGATGAGATGAAATCGGCAAGCCGGGTGGCTGAGCCGATACAAACCGGCAGTAAGCCGGTAGCAAAAGGATCCAAAGTACCCGTGTGACCGATACGTTTGATGGATGTTATTTTTCTGAGACGGGAAATAACCTGGAAAGAAGTGATACCCGGTGGTTTATCAATCAGCAGGAATCCGCTATTATTCATTTAGATGCTTTTTTACCTCAGATATAATGAGATCTTTCATTTCATCAAAGGGGGCATTGATCTCACAACCAGCAGCAGCAGTATGTCCTCCACCTCCAAAAGTTCCGCAAATCTGATTGCAGTTAACTACTGGCGAGCGCAGACTTAACCGGTAACTGTTTTCAGCCAGTTCTCTGGCATAAATGAAAACATCCATTCCAATACTGCCTTTCACCCATTTTGTGATCTTGGAAGTGGCTTCTGGTGGGAGGCTGTTTTGGGAGAGTTGCTCAAGGGTGGTAAACATGAAAAGTATCTTATTTACATTAAAGGTCTGGATAGAACTGAGAGCATTACCAACAAACCGGAGTTTGTCAGGTGAGTTACTGAGTATAAATTCTTCTATTATCTGATAAGGCAGAGTGCCCATTTCCACCAGACTGGCGCAGATGCGAAACACTTCGGCATTTGTATTGTGATTTATAAAGCCGTCAGTATCATTCAGGATTGTGGTATAAATGCAATCAGTAACATAGCGCCGCTCATCAGGATAAAATCGTGATATATCTGACCGAAACGTATTAAAGAGAATAGCGCCTGCTGATACATCTTCCGGTTTGATGTAATAATACCAGTTTTTATTTAGCTCCTGCGGTTGATGATGATCAACAGCGATCAACACAGAGGCTTTTTTAGTGAGTATTGAGCATTTTCCGGTTCTTTCAGGTTCATGGCAATCAAGAATGATAATGATCTGGTATTCCATGTCTTCCTGAAAAAGGAGTGTTTTATCTTTTGCTTTAAGGAAATCGAGTGAATCGGGCGCTGTGTCCTCAAGAATGATGTCACTGCTAAATCCGGCATGTTTTAGAATAATCTGCAAGGCAAGAGAAGCAGGTAATCCGTCACCATCTGGATTTGTGTGCGTGAGAATGGCAATTTTACCTGGCTGCCGACAGAGTGCCAGCATTGTGGTTTTTAACTGGGCAGTGCTATTCAGTTTCATTAGGTTCTACCATATTGTCTTCCTGATTTTCCTCGTGTATTTTCTTAAATATATCTTCCAGATGGTCAGCATTATCTTCCATATCGTCGTAATAAAAAGTAATTTCTGGGATGATACGCATCATTTTGGCAGAGGCGATTTCCTGCTTGATAATGCTGGTGCATTTCGAGAGAGCTTTCTGAACTTTTTCATGAGGTGTATCGCTCATGTGAGTGAAATAAACCCTGGCATAAGAAAGATCAGGCGATAATTTTATGCTGCTGATACTTACCCATTCCAGATTTTTGTCTTGTAATTTATAAGAAACTACTCTGGAAATCAGTTTCACGAGTTCCTTTTCAAAGCGCTGAATTCTGATTGAGTTCATAATACCTCCTGAAAAATAGGTTATTTCTGCTGCAATCAGCGACATCCAGCCGTCTGATTTTAGAAGATTAACTTGCGTTCGACTTCGATGATATGAAAAGCTTCTATGATGTCACCTTCTTTAATGTCGTTATAATTCTCTATCCCAAGACCGCATTCTGATCCCGCTTTTATCTCTATAACATCTTCTGAATAATGTTTTAGTGATGATACAGAACCTTCATGAACCATAATATCATTGCGATAAAGACGTAAAAGAGCGGTTCTGGTGATTATCCCTTTTTCTATACGGCAGCCGGCAATCTGTCCCACTTTTTTGATCTTGAAGACCTGCAAAACAAGACAATTGCCCAAAAATTGTTCCTTAAGTTCCGGCGTCATCATACCCTGCATGGCTTTTTGAATATCTTCAATTGCTTCATAGATGATCTGATTGAGCTTGATTTCGACATGCTCGTCTTCTGCCAGCTTACGGGCTGCATTAGACGCACGAACATGAAATCCGATGATAATTGCATCCGAAGCGGAAGCGAGACTGACATCGGCTTCATTGATACCGCCAACTGCTTTTCGGATAATGGTCAGGGAAACTTCCTCGTTAGATAATTTCATGAAGCTGTCGCTGAGTGCTTCCACAGAGCCATCCGTATCTCCTTTGACGATGATCTTGATCTCTGCCATTTCAGCGTCTTTGATCTTTTGAAAGAGATTGCTCAAATTTGTTTTCTGCAGATAGTTTTCACGTTCCTGGCGGATCAGTTTTCTTTCAGTTGATATTTGGCGAGCGATTTTCTCATTTTCCACCACATTTATAATGTCACCGGCTTTTGGAACATTATTCAAACCAAATAGAACTGCCACATCAGCCGGACCAACTTCTTTCAATTCATTATTGCGTTCATCTTCCAGTTTTCTGATCTTGCCATAAGTGGCACCGCAGACGACGTTATCTCCTCTGATCAATATTCCTTCCTGCACCAGTATCGTAGCCATAGTACCCATTCGAGCATCTTTGCGTGATTCTAAGACCACTCCCTTTCCCTTGACATCTAACGGAACTGAGAAATCTTCCATCTCTGATGCAAGTAGAATTGTATCAAGAAGTTCGCTGATGCCTTCACCGGTTTTTGCCGAGCATTTTACCCAGAGAGTTTGACCTCCATAGTTTTCCAGTAAAATATTCTGGTGCATCAGATCGTTGATAGTTCGATCTACATTTGCCTCAGGAAGATCAATTTTATTTATTGCAACGATGATAGTAACTCCGGCAGCCCTGGCATGGTCAATAGCTTCAATGGTCTGCTGTTTAACACTTTCATTTGCCGCTACAACAATTATGGCAATATCAGTTGCGTCAGCACCACGGGCTCGCATTGCTGTGAAGGCTTCATGCCCTGGAGTATCAAGGAAGGTGATCTTTTGGTTATTATAATTTACCTGATATGCCCCAATATGTTGAGTGATACCTCCGGATTCTCCGGCGATCACGTTTGAATTTCTTATTTGATCAAGGATGGCGGTTTTGCCATGATCTACATGACCCATAACAGTGACAATAGGAGGACGAGAAACTCTTTCGGATTGCTCTCTAACCTCTTCTTCTTCCTGCAATATTTCGGCACCGTATTCCTCGGCAAAGCGCACCTCGCGTTCGTATTCCGAGCAGATCAATTCCAGTGACTCTTTATCAAGTCTTTGATTTATTGTCACCATTTTACCCATTAAAATGAATTTTGAAATAATATCGCTGGGCTTGACATCCATAAGTTTTGCTAATTCGGATACTGATGTGAATTCGTTGATAGTTAGCATATTGTCAATGATCTGTTGATTTTTGTCATCCTTTTTGTATCTTTTCTTTTTAGGTGCAGAAGCAAGGGTGCGCTTGATATTTTTTGTGATGGCTGCTTCTTCTATTTCTGTGGGTGCAAGATTCTTCTTTCTGGCTCCCCGTTTGAAATTTTTTATCTTTGCTTTTATATGCTTATCTTTCTGTCCAAAATCATCTTTTTTCTTTTTAGGCTCTTTTTTTTGTATATCTCGACTGGATGATACTGCTTCTATATTTTTTGAAAAAGGAGTAATCTTGGCATCTGATGAAGTTCTACCGGCTTTGTCACGCCCGTAACCATACGGTTTTCTTGTATCAGCATTATCTCTGCCAGAAGCTGGGCTGGAGCCGTAACGTCTGCCGTCCTGTTGCCCTTGATATGGTTTTCGTTGCTGTGGTGCAGGTCTATTATCGCCTGATCTATAATCACTTTGTCTATTTCGTGGTGGGCCTGAGCGATCCGGGGCACTTGAGCCAGTGCGTCCTCGATATGTAGAACCAGAGCGAGCCGGAGTCGATGAACCAGTGCGCTCCCGCGGAGCAGAACCTGAACGATTTTGTGCATTTGAACCAGTACGTTCACGCGGAGTTGAACCTGAGTGGTCGCGAGTATTTGAGACAGCCCGTTCCGGTGCTGTGGAACCAGAGCGTCGTGGCGGAAGGCGTCGTGATGCTGTGTTTTGTTGTGTTGTCTCGGATTCTGGAGATGTATTCGGAGAAGGGGGTTGGTCTTTCTTGGTG
>CAZAHZ010000237.1:0-5450 GCA_964485055.1 uncultured Candidatus Cloacimonadota bacterium | reverse complement strand
ATTACACTGGCGGTGCAAGTCCACTTACAGCAGAAATTCTGTTAATTTCGGGGGGGATGCCAGAACATGCTTAAAGTTATTGACAGTAAAATACCTGATCAGCAAATTGTTTTTAGAAATAGTTTATGAGGTATGAAAATTATGAGGAGAATTGTATTACTAATAGTTCTGGGACTTTTATTACTAAGCTGCACCGTTGACGAATCAAATGAATCGGGACCTCTATTTAGTCTAAATGTAGTTGATAGTGCCGGCAATCCGGTATCAGGACTTACAGTTAGCTTGAATAATGCCTTTTCTAATGGACAGGTTGGAGGTAGGGCGGATACAATAATCCCTTTCTGTCTCCCTGCTGATTGTTATGCAAAACTGGAGATATTTGATTTACATAATAATCTTGTACGCAACCTGTGTGATGGAAATTTTGAGGCGTTTAAATGTTATAACGTTTACTGGGATGGTCTAAATAATGACTCAGCACCAGCTAATACTGGCGGGTCAAATATCTTTGAGTGTAAGATGACTACTACTGATACTCAAACTGGAGAATTACTTAATGATGAGAGTAAATTCATGTGCATGCAATTCCCCGTGGAAAGAGACCTTAGTATAATTGGCAACACAGACTTAGAAGGCTCTTTCTGTCTTGAAAATAAGCTGGTATTTCCTCATTTATATAACCTGGGTGAACAACCAATATACGATGAAGATGCCTGTTATCGCGATACATTTACTTTGTCTGACAGTATTAATATCAAACTTACAAATCCTGAAACAGAGGAATATATGGTTTTCACTGTATTGATGGGCAGTTCCAGTTATAACCATTACAGCTTAGTCTGGAAAAATCCTCAAACCGCTGGTTTGGAAACAGACATCCCTGATATTCCCATTCAGCCTGTGATCATCGACCGTGATGGAGATGATAATGAAATCCCCTTTGAGTTTGGGCTATATCAAAATTATCCTAATCCGTTTAACTAAACGAAAATAATACAGCAAAACAAACCCAGACCAGAGATGGTCTGGATACGCACCTTATCCTCTCTTATCCGTGTAAATCCGTGCAATCCGTGGCTAAAATTTCTTCTCTCTCATTTCATCAGCATTATCTTCTTCATCAAGCTCAAGTTTTTACTCTTCATTTGTACCAGATATACCCCTGAGCTAACCGATCTGCCCGATTCATTCCTGCCGTCCCAGATAATCCTGTTTTCTCCTGCTGGAATAGAACGAAACCAGGGCTAAACATAGAGTTACTCCATCATGGTAATTTTTGAATTGTTAGATTTTACAGATCACTCCACATAATTTTATAGTGTTTTGTTATGAGTAAATATAAGGCAGCTAACTGGATAAGGATGAAAGGCAAGATAAACCCCGGGATCAGTTTGTAGATAAGATAATGGATCAAAGTGGCTAGAGGAATAAATACAAAGGAACACAGATAAAAAGAGAAATGCGTAAAGGCAGTATTATTTCCGGTTTTTAATTCCTCGGAAAAGGGCAATACTCTTTTGGATATATGCTGATACAAAAACTGGATGATCAGGGAATTCAGAAGCATACTAATGACTTGCGGGATGATAGTAAATTTCCAGAGCAGAAGAAATATTAAGCTGTTTATGATAAATAAAATTGATTGATATCCAACCATCATGGCAGTTTTTGCACCCTTTATGATACATGCGGGAGATTTCAGAGGCAAATAATAATATATCCATGAAGCCTTATAATAATCACTGAAATTAGTATAAATAGAAATTGGAAAAATCATGAAAATAGAAAAGTAATATAAGAAAAATTGATCAGTTTCAACAATATTAATATCAGACTTGATAACATACCGGTAGATAAAAAGTATCGGATAGATAATGCACATTGCCATAAATGGATAAATAACCTGTTTCAGACGTCTTTCCCGTGTCAGCATAATCAGCGAGAACTTGTAAAAAGCTTTACTGAGACCAGATTTCATAAGCCAGGCAAATTTCATTGCCAGCGGTTCTTTTCGCTTATAGTTCTTAGTATCCACAATTTTCATTTTATAAAGGTTTTTTTCAAAATAAAAAGCCTGATCAGAAAAATAATAACGGAACCCAAGGACAGTTAATATCAGAGCAGCTAAAACCACTGCTAGTGATGTTACTGAAATGTAACTGCTCCCGACCATATAAGAAGGCAAGGCAAACCAGGTGGAAGGAAACAGGTAAAGAAGAGGCGGAATTCCGCTAATCTCCAGTTTAGCGAACCACTGCAAAGCGGTATTCATAAATAATTGAATTCCAAGACAAATAATGATAATAGATACTATCTGGATCATAGAGATCGTATCTTTGAGTTTCTCGCCAGAAAATTTACTTAAGATAAAACCATATAGAAGAGCTGAACAGAATAAGAGAAATAATAATGAAAACATAATAAAGACAAGGGTGACAATACTCACCAGCACACTGAACTGAACAGCCCAGAAAACCACTGTAGGCAAAGATATGGCAAAAACCAGACCGGACATATACAGAAAAATATGAAGGATTTTGGCTACATTCAGTTCCCTATAACCAACTGGTTTAGATAATAAAATCACCTGATCGGAAATGTTAAAGAAATCCAGACTGAATTCAATAATGATAGCATAAGAGATAAAAACCATTAGAATGGTATAAAACAAAACCGAACCCAGCAACAGGGACTTAATAGAAATGACAGCAATAAAAGACAAAAACAACAATCCCATCAATCCAAAAAAGAGCAGGGAAAAGAAGTACATATTGCTGTCTTTCTTTTTAGAAGGCTTGATATTCTTAAAATATAAACTCGGTTTCCTGCGATCCTGAATTAGTTTTAATTTCATTATCAGACGCATCTGGCTGTAGTTAATATTCTGCCTCGTAAAAATCGGAGCAAAGAGATCTAATATTTTGAGGATAAAGGGATCTTTCATATTAATCTTTCAGGGCAGCCATAATAGTGTCTGCAATTTCTTCCTGCTGGTTAAAGCCGGTAAGATCATTGAATATTTTCTCCAGTGAGCTCTCTTTACTTTTCAATTTCAGTTCCTCAAAAGTTCCGTCCGCCAATATCTCACCTCTGGCAATCAGAATGATCCTGTCACTGATCTTTTCTACCACATCCATCAAATGCGAACTGTAAAAAATTGTTCTACCTTCTTTTGCCAGCCGTGTCAGGATGTTTTTGAATATCATCACACTATTGGCATCAAGCCCGGTGAGCGGTTCATCCAGAATAATGATCTCAGGATTATTTATAAGTGCCGTAATGATCAGTAACTTTTGTTTCATGCCTTTTGAATAAGAAGAAATGCGGTCATTAAAAGCGGCGGTCATGCCAAAACACTCAGCCATAGTTTTGCTTCTATTTTCCAGTTTATCAGATGGTACTTCATAGATCTCGCCAATAAATTCCAGATATTCCCAGCCGGTGAGATTTTCATAAATTTCACCACCTTCAGGAACATAGCCGATCTTCTTTTTATATTCAATATTATCGGCTGTTATCTTCTCGCCAAATATCTCAATTTCTCCTTGATAGCTAGTTATCATACCCAGGAGAATTTTAATAGTTGTCGTTTTCCCGGCACCATTAGGTCCTATATATCCGATTATCTGACCTGGTTTGATCTCAAGTTCTATTCCCTTAAGAACATCCTCTTTTCCATAATTCATGATTATGTCTTTTAATCTTATTACAGGTTCTTCTTTCATAAACAAGCCCTCTGCTTTTTATACTTATATTATTTGATAAATTTCAATGTTATATGTCAAACAAAATATCAGAACATTTCTACCCCTCAATTCTTAAGTCAATCCCCCCCCCCATACTATTTGATCAGCATTATCTTCTTCATCACGCTCGCTTTTTCACTCTGCATTCGCACCAAATATACTCCTGAACTCACTAGCCTGCCCATCTCATTCCTGCCATTCCAGATGATAGCATTATCACCTGCCGGTAAAATCTCATCAGTCAAAACCTTCACCAGTTGCCCCTTTAGATTATATACTGCCAACCGCACTTGCGAAGCTTCCGGTAAATTAAATACCAATCTCGTTTCAGGATTAAATGGATTAGGATAATTAATTATATACGGTTTTTGCAGTTGAATAACCTGATCAGAGTTCTCCAGTTCTATTTCATCAGTTAAAGTATAAATCTCTACTGAATCATCATTCCTGCAAAAGAATAACAAATTGTCATCATCCGATCTTCTTAAAATCTTAAATGGCATGATCGAGGGTTCCTCGCTCAAAGCGATATAACCATTCAGACGGTTTCGGATCTCAAGATAATGCTGCTCACCCGGATAATCAGAATAAAAATAAATGATAAAATGATCTCCCAGATTGGTATTAATACATGAGGAAGCTAAAATATTCATGTTCTCTATTCCAATATTGCTGTTTTCCCAGATTACTTCTGAAAAATCAGAACTATAGCAGGTAAACCTGTCATAAGCTGAATTCCATAAAATATAACCATAATCCTGAAAATTAAGGTCATTCTTTGTTACACAAAAATACTGGAAAAAGAAATCATGTTCATCTGAATTGATAACCTCAGTCTCTGCCGGAATATCTTGAGACACAAGAACGAGTTGCTTTCGTGTATGAGGAGGATAATCAAACCAGACGTCACCATCATACCTCATTGATATTAAATACTCGTAATCAGGATACACTGTTAGCATATAGCCACAGTTATATATATCCTCGATAAATTCAAGAGAATCTCCAGCAAATAGATATTTCTTCATAAAAGAATCCCAGCTCGCCCCATTCCTGTATTCTGTATAATCATCTATTCCCAGATACAGATAGTATTCTTCCTCACTTTCCACCATGTTGATTTGATAGATATTATCAAACCACTGATATGAAACTGGGAAGCTCGTATTGGCTATCAAATCACCATTATTAAAATCATACACTTCTATTAAATAATAACAACCTTCATAATTATCTATGAAATTAACTGCAAGTAAATAAGTGCTATCTCCATAGCTAAACATCAAACAGTCTATAAATTGACTAAAAAGAGAATCCCCATATTCCTTTTGAAAAACACTTAAACTATCACCATTAAAATTATATCCAGCTATCCTGAAGCTATTTTCACCGCTATATAACACATATATCTCATCCTCCCCGTTTCCATCCTGATCAAACAACCATAAATAACTGGAGACACTTACTCCATTAACCGGAGCCAGCACAGTTTCCAGATTAAATTCAACTTCCGCTATACTCAAAACCACATACACTAAAACGAATAATATTACCCAGTTTCTCAATTTATCCTCCAGCTATGTTTTCAATGTTAATAAAATATATCTGCTCATTTCATCAGCATTATCTTCTTCATCACGCTCGCTGTCTCACTCTGTAACCGCACCAGATATACCCCTGAACTCACCAATCTACCCCTCTCAT
>CAZAHZ010000236.1:0-5459 GCA_964485055.1 uncultured Candidatus Cloacimonadota bacterium | reverse complement strand
TCATTTCTCTACAAATTTTTTCTAAAAAAAATTATCGTGGTAAACTTGGGTTAAATTATTTTTAATTGAGGAGATAGTAAATAAAAGCAGAGCAGGAGCGGGGCAGTTATTATAGATATGACATGAATCATCAGTAAAATGCACCAAGGCGGGGGATAGTCAATAATTAGGTTGACAATAGAAAGTTATCTTAATTTTTTGTCATTCACTGGAAATAAAAAGGAGGTGATATTTAGTGCCCAAGATTATAGCCAAAGATAATGAACCTTTTCAGGTGACCTTACGCCGGTTTAAGAAGTCCTGCGAGAAAGCAGCGCTTCTAAGTGATATTAAGAAGAACCAGTATTTTGAAAAGCCAACCGTTGAGCGACGTCGTAAGCTGAATGCAGCAAAGCGCAAGGCAGTTAAGCAACAGCGTAAAATGGTACGATACGGGAAAGCCTTTTAAACAATATAAGAGGTAACGGAGATGATAGAAGAGCGGTTAAATAGTGACATCATAGTAGCGATGCGTAGTCGTGAAAAAGATCATTTACGGGTCTTGCGAACGCTGAAAAGTGCCTTGAAGCAGGTGGAGATTGACACACGCAAGGATTTGACAGAAGATAATGTAATCGGAATATTGAAGGGTGAATTAAAGAAGCGTCAGCAGGCAAAGGAACTTTATGAGCAAGGGAAACGTCCGGAATTAGCTGAAAATGAGCAATACGAGATAAACATCATTGAAGGGTATCTTCCTCAAGCTTTGACAGAGGCAGAATTAACCGCAGCGGTGGAAGAGGCAATAAAGTTTTTATCCGCCACGGGAATTCAGGATTTGGGAAAGGTGATGAAGCAACTGAAAGAGGAATTAGGTAACCGTGCGGACGGCAAGCAGCTTTCGATTATAGTGCGTCAGCAATTAAGCCAGAAAAAATAACAGGTTAAGTGAAATGTAAAGAAAGATTATAAACAGAGGGATCACCCTCTGTTTATATTTTGATTTCCAGTATTATTCAGTAGGCGAAGTAAAAGACCCGGGGGGAGCGATGACAAATTTAGATATTGGTTTTGGCATATTATTACTCGTATTTTTAATCTGGGGCATGGCAAAAGGATTATTGTGGACACTAATACGACTTGCCTCTTTAGCCGGAGTGATCGTGATCATATCGAGTTTTGGGGAAGAGTACAGATACAAATTAGGAGAATTAATTAAAGTATCTCCGGCAGTGGCGACAGCAATAACCTATCTTTTGATATTTCTGATAATGATAATCCTGGGGCAGATAGTGTATGGTTTATGCATTAAACTGGTCAAGAAGCTAAAACTGGGTTGTTTAAACCGTATAGCTGGGGGATTTTTTGCAGTAGTGGAATATCTGCTTTTATTGGCAATGATAGTGATATTGATAGATATATCGCCATTATCCTTGAATGGCAGGGGAGTACGCCCGGAGAATTACCGGTCAAATTTCAAGGAATATTCAAAGCGTTTGGAAGCAGAGATCAACAAACGTCGGGCAAATATCTCAGAAATGAATTTAGATCGGCTCTGGGAAGGATTAGACGAAGCGAAAGCAAATTTTGAAAAAGCCAAAGATAAGGAAACGCGTAACCTGGCGATAAAGGATTTATATGAGACGATGCAAAGCACGTTAGGCGAAGAGGATTTTACGGAAGTAGATGGCATAATGCAACAACAACAAAAAGAAACAATGAAATTCAAAGGTAATGATATCGTAGTCCGCTCATTTATAATAGAGACATTAATAGAGCCAATAGCAGATTATATAGAAACTGAAATAATGGGATTAAGCAGCAGTTGAGCACTTGTGTGGGCATGAAATATCCTGAATGTCTGGAATTTGAGAAGGTCAAGAAATTTATAGCTTTGCAGTGTCAAAGTGAAGCCGGAAAACGATTGATAGGCTTCATAGAGCCATTGCAAGACAAATCGGAGATAGAATATCGGCTGGGAATAGCTGAAGAGACGCAGTTACTCCATAAAGAAAAAGTATATTACAATTATTCGCAGGTAACAGAACTGGACAGATTATTATTTGAGAATGACGGACAGGTTTATGATTATGAAGAGTTACGTCAGATCATGGGTAATCTCTCGACGGGAGAGAGAATATTACGAGATACAATCAGGTACGAATTATATCCAGGATTTGCGGCAATAGCAGGTGAACTGGTAAGTGAAGCAGAAATATTGGAGAGGTTTGCCGGGATATTTGGAGAGGATGGAGAAATCAGAGATAATGCCTCGTCACATTTGTATTCCATCAGGAAGCGTCAGAAGCAGGTGCGGCGTAATATTGTAAATGTTTTACAGACGAAGCTGGGTGAGTATGCAGAGCACAGCTATCTGCATGACGATGTGGTAACGCAGCGGGAAGGTCGTTTTGTGGTGCCGGTGAAGAAATCGGCTTCAGGATATGTGAATGGGATCATACACGGAGAATCCGGAAGCCATAATTCGGTGTATTTAGAGCCAGCAGAAGTGGTTGGATTAAATAATGAAGTACATGTTCTGGAAGATGATGAACGGCTGGAGATTTACCGGATATTACGAGAGATCGCCAATGAGATAATCAAAGAACGGCAGAACATACATCATAATACGGAGATACTGGCAAAACTGGATTATTATTCAGCAGTAGCCTTGTGGTCTAACCGGCTGCAAGCCAGGAAACCGAGAATTTTAGAAGAAGCAAAAATAAGCCTGGTGAAAGCGAGGCATCCGCTGTTGATAGAATCCTTATCCAGTGTGGACATGGTGATACCATTTGATCTGGATCTGGGAAATGACTTTGCCATTCTGGTGATTTCGGGACCTAATACCGGCGGGAAGACGATCACATTAAAGACCGTGGGTTTGCTGGTTCTGATGGCAATGAGTGGTTTACCCATACCAGCCTCAGAAGAGAGTCAGATTGGGATGTTTGAGGCAGTTTATGCGGATATCGGAGATAATCAATCCCTGGAGAATTCACTTTCAACCTTTTCATCGCATATAGCAAACCTGAAAGAGATGCTGGAAAGCCAGGAAGACAAAGTGCTGGTATTAGTGGATGAGATAGGCTCGGCAACGGATCCTGAGCAGGGGAGCGCCTTAGCACAAGTTGTGTTGGAGCATTTGAGCAGACAGGGCGTTCTGGGAGTGGTAACAACGCATTATACGGCGTTGAAGGTTTTTGCGGAGAAAGATGAGCGTTGCGTGAATGCAGCGATGCAGTTTGATCCGGAAAATCATGTACCCACCTTTCAATTTAAGATAGGTTTACCGGGAAACAGTTTTGCCATAGAAGTAGCCTCGCGGCTGGGGATGTCAGGAGAAATAATAGACCGGGCACGTGAACTGGCAGGCAGGCAGAACGTGGAATTGACAGATTTGATCCGAAAATTGAGTGAAGAGAAGAAGCGGTTAAGCCGCGAGATATACCAGAATGAATTGAGAAATACTCTTTTACAGCAGAAAGTAGATGAGCATCAGCGGCAAATAGACAAGTTGAATCAAGACACTAAGCAGATCAAAAAGGTGTCAACACTGGAAGCGAGGGAATATTTGACATCCTTGCAGAAAGAATTGAATACCGAGATAGATAATATTCGTCGAGATGATCGTAAACAGCGGCGGCAGAATTTTGAAGAGCAACTTAAGAAAGTAGTTAAATTAAATAGTGAACTGGATGACAGGGTAGTAGATGTCCGGCATCAGGGGCGATACCAGTTGCAGGATGCAGAGATAGGTCAGCGTGTCTGGCTGGAGGATCTTGATGCGGAAGGCGTGATTGTGGAAATCAGTCGGGCAGGCGTGAAAGTTGATCTGGAAGGCATGTATTACACAACTAATATAAAAAATCTTTATCAGACAGAATACCAAGAACCAGAAATATCAGATCGGAGCGTCATTACGCCAGCACCGCAGGCGAAATTTGAACTGATGCTCCTGGGCTATCGTTATGAGGAAGCAATGCCGGAAGTGGAAAGATTGATAGACGAAGCGGTGTTGAGTGGCTTGAATTATGTACGGATAGTTCATGGTAAGGGGACAGGTGCTTTACGCAGCAAGATCAGGAACTATTTGCGTAAAAATAAGTATGTGGCAGAATTCTTCACTCCGGCACCTGAAGCTGGTGGTGATGGGGTGACGGTCTGCAAGTTGAACACGGAGTAAGGGATGGATATCAAAGTAGTAGATGATCTATTATCGCAGGCTAATATAGTGGAAGTGATCCGGAATTATATACCGCTAAAAAAAGCCGGCAGTAATTTTAAAGCTTTGTGTCCATTTCATGATGAGAAAACACCGTCATTTAATGTCAGCGAAAAGAAGCAGATATATAAGTGCTTCGGCTGTGGAGTAGCGGGGAATGCGGTAACCTTTGTGCGGGATTATGAGAAGATCTCATTTTGGGAAGCAGTGCGGAAAGTAGCTCAAATGACGGGCTATGTCCTGCCGGAGACAGAACAAAATAAAAGGAAGAAATCAAAATTTGATCTAATCTATCAGATATATGAACTGGCGAAGGGATTTTATAAAGATATTTTAAGAGACTATGGGGATACAGCGAGAAGATATCTTACGGAGCGGGGAATAACAGAAGAAATATGCGAAAAGTTTGAATTTGGCTATGCCCTGGATAGTTTTGGTGGATTATATAATTATCTGCTCAAGAATCATATCAACAGTGAAATATTGTCTGAAACGGGATTATTCGGGAAGAGTGAACGGGGTATATATGACCTGTTCCGCGACCGGATAATGATTCCGATACATTCCAGCAGCGGACGCGTGGTAGCTTTTGGGGGACGGAAGATGGATGAAACCCAGCCGGGGGGAAAATATATAAATTCTCCGACTACCATGATCTACAGTAAGGGCAGAGAGTTGTATGGGCTTAATGTGACCAAATATGATATAGGTAAGCAGGATCACGTGCTGGTGAGTGAAGGTTATCTGGATATGCTGAGGTTATATGAGCAGGGATTTGTCAATTCTGTGGCATCATTGGGGACGGCATTAACGGAAGCCCAGATTTCTTTGCTGGGAAGATATACCCAAAAGATTTATATTATGTATGATGGCGATGAAGCAGGGATAAAAGCAGCGATCAAAGGAGCTGCGGAAGTGGTGAGGCAGGGATTTCAGAGTCGGATAGTGGCATTGCCGGCGGGAGAAGACCCTGATAGTTTTTTGTTAAAGGAAGGCAAAGCAGCGTTGCAGGATTTAATAGATAACGCCCAGACCCTGACAGAATTTATGAAAAATGAGGAACGTCTGGGAATAAACCTGAATAAGAAAGTGAGTTTTCTGGTTGATATTGCCGGAGAAATTGCTAATGATACAGACCGGAGTATTTTTTTGAAGGGGGTCTCAGAGTCATTTGGGATCAGCTATCCGGCAATAGTTTCTAAATATAAAAATAAAATAATTTTTAATGATGCCAATATTACATTAGATTATCTGG
>CAZAHZ010000235.1:0-5535 GCA_964485055.1 uncultured Candidatus Cloacimonadota bacterium | reverse complement strand
CTGGATACCCGCAAGCTGGAAGCTCGTGGTGGCGGACTTTTTGGCGCTAATCCTTTGACCGGCTCGATTGGCGTGGTCACGATTAATATGCCACGCCTGGCATACCTGGCAGAAAATGAAACTGATTTTATTAATCGCCTGGAAAAGATCATGATCATGGCTAAGGAAAGCCTGGAAATTAAAAGAAAAGTTCTGGAACAATATACTGAAATGAATCTTTATCCCTACACAAAATTCTATCTTCGGGGGATAAAGGCACAGACTGACAAATACTGGAAAAATCATTTTTCTACGATTGGATTGATCGGGATGAATGAAGCCTGTCAAAATCTATTAGGGCTAGATATTGGTACTGCAAAAGGGAAGAAATTTACTGAAGAGACCATGGACTTCATGCGGGAGAAACTGGCAGAATTCCAGATTGAAACGGAGAATTTCTTTAATCTGGAAGCGACTCCGGCAGAAGGAACTACCTACCGGCTGGCAAAACTGGATAAAAGCCGATACAGTGATATTCTTGTAGCCGATGAAGAAGAATACCGGAAGGGTGGTGAACCTTTTTATACTAATTCCACTCATCTGCCCGTATTTTATAGCGATGATCTCTTTGAAGTGCTTGATCAGCAGGACAGTATCCAGACAAAATATACCGGCGGGACGGTTTTGCACCTCTTTACCGGAGAAAAGATCCACGATCCCCAGATGGTGAAGATTCTGGTTAAGCGTATCTGTGAAAATTATCATCTGCCCTATTTTACCTTTTCACCAACATTCAGCATTTGTCCGGAACATGGTTACCTGTTGGGTGAGCAGTATAAATGTCCCGAATGCGGTCAGCAGACTGAAGTGTATTCGCGAGTGGTCGGCTACCTGCGTCCTGTGCAGCAGTGGAATAAAGGTAAAAAGGCTGAATTCAAACTGCGGAAAACCTTTAAAGTCGCCAATTAATCTTTTTTTATGAAAATAGGTGGTTATCTCGGATTCAGTCTGATTGATTTCCCGCAGAAGGTTGCTGCTGTTATCTTCACGCAGGGCTGTAATTTCCTCTGTCCATTTTGTCATAATCCCGAACTGGTTCTTCCTCGCAGATTTCAATTGCCTGTTCCAGAAAAAAAAATTCTCGATTTACTGAAAATCCGTTTTGGAAAACTTGATGGCGTTGCTATCACCGGAGGTGAACCGCTCATTCAGGATGACCTGGAAGAATTCATTTATCAGATCAAGAAACTCGGTTATGCCGTAAAAATAGATACTAATGGTTCGCGTCCTGCCTCTTTAAAAAATCTGCTTCGGAGAAAATTGGTAGATTATATTGCCATGGATATTAAAGCTGCTCCGCAGAACTATGCCAAAGTTGCTGGTGTTCCTCTTAATCTGGATTATATCTACAAAAGCATGGAAATCATTCGTGCCAGTGGTTTGCCTTATGAATTCCGCACGACTGTTGTCAAAAACCTGCATGAACTCGAAGAATTCAGGGATATTGCCAGGTTACTTAAACCTGATGATGTTTATATTATTCAGAATTTCCGCTCTGCTAAAAGAGTGGGACATATTGACCTGCCTTTTGCCACTTTTGATGATGAGGAATTGAAATATATTAGTAACCTGCTTTCTGAGTTCAATCTGAATTATTCTGTCCGCTGATATTTCCGAAAATAAGCATTCTATAATATTATCTGCTAAATTTGAATAAATATATAACATGAGGAAAAGGAAAAGAACTGGATCAGGCGTGAGTGCTATCAAGGCAGCTATAAATGCAGCTTCGTCCTCGACGAAACCTGTGATTGCGAACAGATCAAGGCAGAAATGGAAAAAGGCATCCTGCATGTCCATATCCCTAAATCCGCCCCCACGGTAGCCCGACAAATAGAAATCAAATAAAGGATAATAGCTCAGCTTAACTAAAAAACCGGAGAAGCAATTACTTCTCCGGTTTTTTAGTTTAAGAAATTATATTATTCTTCTTTTACTAACTCTAATTCTTTTAGGAGTTCAATAAGTTTATCTTCCAGTTCGAGTTCATCACCGTATTTGTAGCCGGTATGCTGGAAGTAGATTTCACCATTGGGTTTGATAATGAAGGTTTCGGGGATGGCTTCCACTTTGAGGAGTTTTTGTACCTGGCGGCTGGAGTCCATCAGGATAGTGAATGTGTAGCCTTTATTGGCAATATAATCAATGGCTTTCTGCATCGTCAGGCGTCCATCTGTTGTGATTGCCAGTACTTCCAGATTTTTGTATTTTATCTGCAGCGAGTCCAGATGTGGCAGTTCCAGGCAGCAGGGTCCACACCACGTTGCCCAGAAATCTACGATCACTACTGTACTGTCATTTAAAGTATTATAGAGGCTAACTTCTTTGCCTTCGGCATTTTCCAGAGCGAAATCAGGCATTTTCTCTGCCCATAACATAATTGTAATTAGTACCGTAAAAGCAATAAAGATTATCTTTTTCATTTAAACTCCAACAATAATAATGTTATACTATTTTATTAATTTTCATGGGGAAATTCGTCTGTTACTGAGACATATTTGCGAATAGCAAAGCATTTTTTCTGTACGCAGTTCATGCAGCGGATACATTCCGGCGAGCGGAAATCTTTCCTGGGATCGAGTCCCATAGGGCAATCTCTGATGCAGAGATTACAATTATAGCAATGATCTTTAATAAAAGTAAGTTTCAGAAGACTGATTCGGTTAAATAATCCCAGAAATGCACCGAGAGGGCAGAGCACAGTACAAAAAGGACGTCGCGTAAATACGGCTGCTATGATCACCAGCAATAATATGGCTATTTTCCACCAGTAAAGTATCCCCACCAGATGGCGAAGGTCTTTATTAATAAGAACCTGCGGAATACCCGCCCCTAAGGTCCCTGCTGGGCAGATCAATCTGCAGAACCAGGTTTCGCGTTGAGCAAAATCCTGTTCATCTGCCGGAAGCTGAGAAATAAGTGTAACTTTGGATTTACCCGATTCACCAGATTGACTGACAGCCAGCATCAAAGGCATGATCACCACAAAGACCAGTAATATCACATATTTGATATATCTTGTCCAGGCAGGTATTTTAAATTTAGGTGAAGGAATAAGATGAATTAGTTCCTGCACAAATCCGAAGGGACAAAGCCAACCGCAAGTCCATCTTCCTATCAATCCTCCGATCAGAAGTAGCATACCAAAAGTGACAAAAGAGAAATAGCCGATAACCAGGAAATGCTGAAAAGTCCCCACCGGGCAGGCAAAGACAGTGGTTGGCACAGAATAACAATTAAGCACAGGAATTGGAATATTCATCAGGAATTCCCGTACCTGAGGATAATATTTCACATAAAAATGTCCATCAATAACAAAAATCGCCATGATCAGAACGAAAAGGCGACTCCAGTTATGGGCATAAAAGCTGAATTTTTGTTTCACAGGTTAACCTAACCTATCCCGATGCAGGATAGTCAGAGAGTGAGTGCATTACCGGCAATCTCATAAAATTCCCCCAGTCCTATCCCGGTTAAAATGAAAATAAAACCGATCACTAAAATGATACTGAGTAATACAGGTTTAATTATTGCCATTGCTGGTCTTTTCATGCTATCAACCTTACAAATTTATTTTCCGCAAGGATGCATACAACCGCCGCAGCCGTCTCCCGTTTCAGGCTTGAATTCAAATTTGAATTCCACCTCTTCCGGCGGCTTGCAATAGGTTGCAAAACACATCTGGTAACCCACGTAAACCGTAAGATTACATCCAGTTTTTTTTACCTCATCCGTCACGGTAAATTGACGTTTTAGAATAACTTCGCCCTCATAATTGAGTATTCCCAGTTCATCCTTGTGTCCTCCCTCCGGCCAGATCGTTTCCCCAAATTTTACACCTGCAATAGAGTCCACCACTACATAAACAAAATCTTCCTGTTTTGCCATGTGAATATCTGCCGGAATAGTGATCTTTGCCAGCAGTGTATCTGCCTTAATTGAAACTTCCACAAGTTGTTCCTTATCTTCCGCCAGGAGCAGGCTAATGCTCATTAACAATAATATCACCAGTAAAACCTTTTTCAAATAAACCTCCATATATTTATTAATGGCCGAGAGGGCAGGAATCGAACCTGCCGCAGACAGTTTTAGCTGCCTGGTACTGGTTTTGAAGACCAGGTGAGACACCAGTCCCGTCCTCTCTACATTCCATTTCCTTATTATGATTATTTTTGGCAAGTGATTTTGTTGACTTTTAGCTTCTTGAAGATATTTTCGTTAATTATAGGTCTTATAAGTCCTATACGACCTATACGACCTATAATGACTATTTGTCGTGATTCTTATTTTTCCTGTATCTTTTTCTTGCCTCGAACATTTGCTCTCGGATTCCTCCGCTTTTGGTAAAATCTGACTCCAGTTTACGTATTTGTCTGTCCAGCAGGTAATTACACTGGTTGATCAGGCAGATGATAATATTTGCACAAATATCCGAAGACCTGGTTTCTAAAAATTCTTTATAAGTATTAAATGATTCATTGGGATTATATGCTAAATTTCTTACAAAAAGGGCTTCTTTACTATTTTTATTCCAAGGAGTTATATTTCTGACTCTTAAAAAATCATAGTAATCTTCAAGTAATTCTTCCAGACTGGCTCGTGCAACATTTGTAAGTTTAATTTCTGTTTCAGCCGATGTGATTGCTGCTTTAGAGGCTTCGATAATATTCTGTTTGCCAGATCGAGCAGCCTGAACCATCTGATCAATTGTACGGTCACTGATTTGCAGAAACCTCTGGCAAAAAAGATAGGTTGCATCATAGATGATAAGAGATTTTTTGTATGTAAGCAGCTCCCGATAATTTCCTTTTTTGGGCAGGAAGCCTGACATAGTATTCCCCCTTTTCCCCTATAGGTCTTATAGGTCCTATAGGACTTATATGACCTATATAATCTCCCTAAAACCTTGTCGTGATATCCAATCTAATACCCTCAAAGGGCGATTGATAATTGCAGACCCCATTCCGGCAGACATTTCCGCCTTTTTCACTGCCGGCAAATAACCTGATATCCGTATGTTCCCAGACCGGTGCAAACAGCTCAATCCCCAGCTTTCCTTCTGCCTGGCTGATCTCGGTATTGTTATCATATTTCAGAGATGAAAGCACAGAAAGCGAATAATTCTTGTAGAACCCAACATCAACCTGGAATAATGGCTCATTGTAATCCTGCTCGTTACCATAATGGTCATAACTTTGCAGTTTCCATTCCATTCTGACTAATACAGGTTTATCTGCCAGCAGAAAATCAGCTTCTGCCCGTGGTGCGATTTCCTTATCCCACTTGTATTCTTCACTGCTGTCGTCCAATCTCTCCATTTGTCTGTGTTCCAGATGTAAAGACCAGCCGGTAAATTCATGCTTATAGCTCCCATAAAAATCACTCTGATAAACAACAGACTCAGTCGCCCAGCCTTCCGAATAATTCAGTTCCACCTCATTTTTATCATCTGGTGTCCAGCTCAGGATGCCCTGCACGCCTTCCTCATCATAGCCG
>CAZAHZ010000234.1:0-5564 GCA_964485055.1 uncultured Candidatus Cloacimonadota bacterium | reverse complement strand
ATAGTTACGTGAATAGACGTATTTTTATTTTTTAAGGCAAAGTGCGAAAGTCAGGATAGTACTCTTCCAAAATTATAATCCAAATCCACCCAGCTAAGTCAGTCCCGATACATCGGGATGAACTGTACCCAGGGCAAGGCTTCTGGACGACCTGAACAAACCAGACTGATTTACTATTAAGTATTTACATCTTTTCACGAAATTCGTTCAAGCGAAATAGATTAAAGAACATTTTTCAGCATTTTCCCCGCTTTTTCCGTTAAATTTATCCGAGGATCACCAAATTTACCGTCAAGATAATCCTGACCTAATATCCTTATCCATTCCCGATTAATATCAAATCTACTAATTTGCAAATAAAAATTCCCAGAATCCTCTATCACTTTTAAATCCGATAAAACTATTTTAAAATGCTCTTCTTCGCCTTTCAATTCTATCGTTAAAACCACACTCCTGTTATTGAAATCAAGTTGATGATCAATCAATCTTCCATAATTTGAAAGATATTTATTGCCGTATTCAGTGATCTTTTCCTTAAATAAGCCTGCACAAGACTTCATTGCGAAATCTTTCATTCTATTGAGCGTATACGAATCCGTTCAATCCTCTCAATAATATCAGCTTTTCCCTGGTAGAACCCGCTGAGATCAATCTTGATCTCTTTAATATCAAGGGTCAATTGATCGAAAATCTTGCTCACAGAAGGTTCGAAGCTGGAGACCATCAAATTAGCTGGATTGGTGAAAAATTTGATTCTGGTGTATATTTCCTTAGATTTTATTATGGCTCTGGAAATAATTTCCAGAAAATAGCCTTGATGAAATAGTAAATAGGTTTAAATAAATGAACCGGGGACTAAAAAGCTCCGGCTTTTTTATGGAGGATAAATGATGAATATAAAAATGGTTCTGATTGCTCTTCTGCTGTTTGCGGGCATTCTGCTCTCAGCGGCAGTCAGGCAGGTGACAGGCGAAGTTTACTCCGAAATCTGCACTGGCTGAGGTGGTGATTTCAGTCTGGCGCGTGACGCCTTGATACAGTTAGCTTTAGAGCATGATGATCTTGTTCCCCTGATCTGGCAGATGACCGATCCCCAGTCTCCAGGTGGAGATGACCGCTTCCAGCTTTATGCCGGTGAAATTTTACCTTTGGGTGTGTTCGGTGGAAATCTTACTTATGTCGGTGAAGATAGTGTTCTTACTGAATATACAGCCTTTTACGAACAACAGTCCGGTTTGGATACTCCCTGGCTGATGGACTTGTATTTCGGGTTTACCAGTGATAATAATTATAAAATTACTGCAGAAGTTCAACTGGAAGAATCCGTTGATCCTGATAGTATCATGATTTTAATTGCTCTTACACGTCATGATGAGAGCAATTATAATTCTCTCGTATTGCAGAGTTCTTTCGATGATCATATCTTGATTACTGACGAAGGGCAGAGCTTGACAATTGAAAAAATCTTCCCGAACGATGAATATCAGGAGCTCACTTCTCTACGCGCTGTTGCTGTTATTCAAAACATAAATACCCGTGAAATCCTTCAATCTGCCCAGGTTAGTATAACGCAATTAATCCCGGAATTGCAGGTCAATATTTATTCAGGTCCTGCCAGTTTAGGTGTATATTTTGAAAGCGTCTCATTTCCGGTAGATAATATTGTGATGTGGCGCTGGGATTTTGAAAATGACGGTATCGTGGATTCTGAAGAAGAAAGTCCCTACTGGGTTTATAATGAACCAGGAATATATGATGTCAAACTTATGATCTCTGATGGAATTTCAAGAACAGAAAAACTCTTCCCTGAATTGATCACTGTCGAAGAAACTGATCAGGTGGAAGGTACTGTACTCGGTGTCTGGCGACCTCAGTTCAATCCCTACATCATCGTTAATGATATATCAATACCCTATTATGGCGAATTAATTATCGAACCCGGCACTGAGATCATCGTAAATTATAATAAAAAGATCAATGTCTATGGCAGGATAGATATTGCCGGTTCAGAAGAATTTCCTGTAATTCTCACTTCTGACGCTATCTGGAAAGGAATCAAACTTTTAAACACTCCTGAAGCAAATAGAATCGAATATGCCGAGATCAGTAATTCCAATCTCAGTGCTCTCAATGCCAGTTATTCCACAATTGAAATACTTCACAGCATATTCTACAATAATACAAGTGGTTCTCTAGGCTCTGCTATTAACCTCCTGGGCTGCGAAGATGTACTCATTGCGGGTAATATGATCGTAAATAATTCCTCCAGCATGACTGGTGGTATAGCCCTGCGTGCTTCTCATCCGTTGATCATCAATAATATTATTGCTAATAATCAGGGCAGTATGGCAGGCGGAATTGTGATCCGCGAAGGCTCTCATCCCTTGATCATTAATAATGTGATTGTCAATAATGATGCACCCATAGCTGCCATTTTTGTTAATGAATCCACTCCTGAATTCATTAATAATATTCTGCTTGATGAAGAAGCCGTTTTCCTGGGTAATCCCGATGATATGCTTCTCAGTTATAATCTCAGCTCAGAGCTGCTGCCCGGTGAAGGAAACATTGCCGGTGACCCGTTATTCATTGCTTCCACTCTTGCCAGCGGGATAGAGTATAATGCTCTAACTGCGGACTGGCATTTGCAGCAAAATTCTCCTGCCATAGATGCCGGAGACCCTTCCCCGGAGTTTAACGACCTGGAAGACCCCCAAAACCCCGGCTATGCATATTATCCGGCATTAGGTACTATCCGCAACGATATTGGCTTTTATGGCGGTCCCGGCGTCCTGCCGGAAATCGTTCCTGCTGATGATGATCATATCACACCAGCTAATACGATTAATATCATAGCTTATCCCAATCCGTTTGTCCGTCAGGATCAGCGTAGTCAGATAAATTTTATGATCGAAGGTGCCAATGGGGGAGAGCTGGCTATATATAACCTGCGTGGACAAAAGATCAAAGAGTTTATACTTCCCGATCAGGCAGTATCAGTCTCCTGGGATGGCAGAAATGAAAGAGGAAATAAAGTCAGCACCGGTATCTACTTTACCCGCTGGCAAAATACCTCTCAATCCGCATCACAAAAAATCCTGATCCTGGAATAAAAAAGATTTCCACCTCGAATAATATATCTTAAATATAATTGTACGGGCAGACCCATGTGTCTGCCCTTTCTTTATTCTAAAATCGCCATAACCAACCGATACTTAAAAAAAAACATTATGATTGCGGAAAGAGTATTATGCAGGAAAATGACAGGATATATATTTGAATGAGAAAAGGAAAAATGAAAAGTCTTGCTCGAAAATCAGGGACTGATTTTTTGGATTTAGAAGGATAATAACAAGGAGATTTAAATGGCTTTTAATTTAAGAAACCGGAATTTTCTTACGTTGCTGGATTTCAGTCCGAAAGAGATAGAATTTTTGATTGATCTGGCGGCGGATTTGAAAAAGGCAAAATACACCGGCACCGAACGGCAGAGATTATCTGGTAAGAATATTGCTCTCATCTTTGAAAAATCTTCCACGCGGACACGTTGTGCTTTTGAAGTGGCAGCTTTTGACCAGGGAGCTCAGGTAACCTATCTGGGACCTTCGGGTAGTCAGATTGGCAATAAGGAAACTATGAAAGACACTGCCAGAGTGTTGGGCAGGATGTATGATGGTATTGAATATCGCGGATTTGGACAAAATATAGTAGAAGAACTCGGTAAATATGCCGGTGTTCCTGTCTGGAATGGACTTACCACGGAATATCATCCCACTCAGGTATTAGCAGATTTTCTCACGGCGAAGGAGCATCTCAAAAAACCGTTTAATGAAATGGTCTTTGTTTATGTTGGCGATGGTAGAAATAATATGGGAAACAGCTTGTTAATTGGAGGAGCCAAATTGGGAATGGATATCCGCATTGTTGCCCCGGAAGAAGTGCAGCCCACAGATGCACTGGTAGATATCTGCAGCGAAATAGCTTTGGATACCGGAGCCAGAATAACTATAACCAGCGATATCAAGACTGGAGTAAAAGATGCTGATGTGATCTATACTGATGTGTGGGTATCAATGGGTGAAGCGGAAGAAGTCTGGGAAAAACGTATTGAACTGCTAAAGCCTTATCAGGTAAATCGTGAAATGATGAATCTAACCGGAAATGCAGATACGATATTTATGCACTGCCTGCCATCTTTTCATAATACTGATACTGCGATGGGTAAGAAGATATATGACAAATTCGGTATTCCTGAAATGGAAGTTACTGATGAAGTATTTGAATGCAGCCAGTCAGTAGTATTTGATGAAGCCGAAAACAGAATGCATACCATCAAAGCTGTGATGGTTGCCACTCTGGGTGATTAGTAAAAAAAATAAAGTCGCTGTGAATCCACAGCGGCTTTTTTATACCTGATCTGAGCGATTCTGTTTTGCTTAAGATTAGTGATATTAACAAAAGGGAATCCCTCAAGTTAGTCACTTACTGCTAATATTCTGATAATTTTTGGCAAAAGATTTTTTTCCCACGCTTGTAAAATATTTGGAATTAACAGCTTACATGGACAAAAAAAACAGCTTTTTCTCTTTTTAAAGCTCTACCTGGATCAATAATAGAATACATATTCTCTTCTTTTCGCGTACTTTCGCGGTTTTCGCGGTTGATAATCTTCCTATTTGGTTTCGGTTAATCCGAGTTAGGTTATATTTTCCTTTTCCTTAACATCACATATATTTTGTTATTAATGTAATCCAGTAATCAGAGTTTAATATCTGCTGAAGGGCTGTATTGATCTCGTTTTTCAAGGAAAAATCTTTACGCATTGCTATGCCGTATTGCTCATCTGTCTTGATAATATGGACAATTTTCACTGGCTTGATCTTACAAAAAGTCTTGGCAGCCGAATCGTCCATGATCAAAAGGTCTATCTGATTATTCATTAATTCGGTAATAGCCTGATTATTATTTTCATAGGCTGTAAGGTTTTCCCAGGAAAGCATACCCTTCGCCACAAGATTATATTGCAGGAAATATTGACCTGTTGTTCCGTTCTGCACTCCGATCCGGCAATCGGCAATATCAGATAAATCTTCAATCCTGAAGCGGTTATCTTCATTAGCAATTAAAGCCTGATCCGCACAGAAATAAGGAATGGAAAAATCAACTATCTGCTGACGCTGCTTGTTGATCGTGATTGCTGAAATTGCCAGGTCTATGCGTTTGTTAATAAGGGCAGGAATGAGTTCATCGAACTCCATTTCTACAAATTCGATGTTGTATCCTAATAATTCACCAATCTTTTTTGACAGCTCTACGTCTATACCGGTTAATACCTGATCTGTTTTATATTCAAATGGTGGATAATCTGCATTTAAGCCAACCCGCAACCTGGGTTTTATTTTGGTGCATGATAACAGCATCATTCCCAGTAAAAATATTATTAATATTTTATGCTTTCCCATTGCTACCCCTTCTTCTTTTATTTACAGGATGCCATGCAGGTGTCAATAAAAAAAATGACTATCCGAATGTCTCCGTAAAACTTGACAATAATATTAAAAAGG
>CAZAHZ010000233.1:0-5567 GCA_964485055.1 uncultured Candidatus Cloacimonadota bacterium | reverse complement strand
CAACGGAAGTGTCTTCAAGGAAGAATGACATATCGCTTGCTAAATATGCTTCAAAGCTGGCCGGATTGCCATCATATTCCACAAATACAGGATGTGGAATACCTGCAAAAAGAGCGGCGGAGAGAACAAGCATTGTTATCAGTGTTAATATTCTATTCATTTAAATTCTCCTTATTTTTTGCTCACCATTTATTGCAGATCATCCTATTGGGGCCAGGTGAAGTTCAGCTCTGCACCAATCATTAAAGGCATAGCAGGATTAATCTCAAAGCTGTTTATCCAGGCAGTGAATGTATCAAGATATACGCATGACTGCCAGCTTTGATTAGCTGCGTCCCATTGACTGATCATCACAGCATTAGTGTTACCCATATCTGCACCAAGCTCTGCAGCAGTTGTAAGAGTACTGTTTAATGGAATCATAATGAAGTTCAAGTCAGTTGTGGCGGTTGTAATCAGATTATAGGTCGGAGATTCCGGAATAGCACCCATCATATAAATATCATGAGCAGAGCCTGCTGTAACATAATACGAATTACTAACTTCCGGAACAAAAAGTTCTTCCCAGCTTCCACTATAACTGGCACTTTCCCACCCCTGAGTTGTTACATTCCAGTTTGATATTGCATCAGTTGTAGTCAATTCAAGATAAGCAGCCAGTTCAGCAACAGTATCATATTCGCCTTCAAATGGTAATGATATAAAGTTGTAACTAGTCCCAGTATAAGTGAGAGTCTGTTTCATGAATCCAGCTTTCGTCGGTTCATAAGAAGCAATATCTGCATAGTAATACTTTAAGTCACATTGACCTTCTGTTTGTATTGCTAAAGGGTCGCCGTAATAAAAGTCTATAGGATAGTCAAAATCGTCTGGCCATTCATAGTTATGTATTTCGCCTAATGGATCTATGGTACTTACATGCTCACTTTCTTCATAGACAATTGAAGCTCCATATCTTGTACTGAGATTATTAATGCCACAGAATTTATCAACCATGTTAGGGATTACGATTGCAACCATAAAATATTTTTCTGACAATCCCGAAGCATCATAATCATATTCGCTAACATCAACAGTGGCAACTGGTTCACCCCAGTTAGCTGTATAAGGATCATTTGCTGCATAAACAGCATATTCTACATCAGGATTAGCATTATCATCCCAGTCAAGTTCAATATCTGTACCGTTTCGAGTTAAAACCAGGTTTTCCACCTCACCACCACTCAATTCAGTCATATCAAAGTCCTTGTAATAAGGAAGGTATTGCAGGAATTGAGGTCTATAAACATGCCAGTTATCATATTCAACGCCACCTACAGTATGAACAACCGGGCTTTCGGGGCTATCTGAATATGAGCGTTGAGTAGCTCCTTGCCCATAAGTATAACCTGTTTGGGTGGTTGCACTACTCCATTCACCGCTGTAATCTAATTCATAAAAACTATCTTCAGCAGGGAAATCATCTGCCATATTGAACGTAGTATAAGGATCAGCATCAGTACCGTAATAGTTATTTTCCAGCATAATAAAGCTACTGGTTCTAACCCATTGGTCCCAATAACTGAAATCAAAACTGTATTCACAGTCAACAAATTTGCTGTTTCTCACCAAAAGCTGAATTCTGCCGTCATCATTTTTTGCCCATCTATCATCGCCGGGATCATTAAAATCAACTGCATACAAATTATCCGGTCTTCCACCATCTACAAAAAATCCTGCATAAAATCCCTCAAAATGACAATCTTCAACAACCATAGCTATTTCGCCTTGACGATATGCATCTGTAACTCCCCAACCGTCTCGATCATGATGTTCCCAGTCTTCCAGGAATATAGCAGATCCATTTCCAGGGTAGGAAGGATTAGCAGTATTCACACCATAGAAATTACAATTCGTGATAGTAACGGGTTCATTCAATGTTCCATAAGCATTTAAATAATCGTAGTTTTCTTTATCAGGATCATTAACATCAAATCCAACTCGCCTGGGACAACCATGTTTTGTTATGATTAAACCAAGGCCATCATCAAAAATGTAGAAATTAGAGTTCTGAATAACAATGTGGCTTCTTACATTATGAATATCTCTTGCCCAGCCGGGTGAACCGATGTAGTTAAAATTCTCATAATTTGAGATATCAGATCTCAGACCATCCGTCCAGACAGCTGCTGTACCATTACTAACGTTGTAATTATTGGAATAAAATTCTCCATCAAATGTTGAAGCTTGATAATAAATACCTACACATCTTCCAACATAATATTCATCACTTTGGTCATATTCTTCTGGGGGATCGGGAATATTTACAGAAATACCAGGATAAGCTGCTCCATCAAAATCGGTAAAAACGTTATTTTCAATATCCATTTTTACAGCAGCATCCCAGGTGCCAGCACTGCCACCATACATCTGAATTCCACGCCAGCCACTTTCAAACTGGCAAGCATTTACATGTGCCATTGCTGACACAAGATTTACCATTGTTTTATTGAAATTATCAGCCTTGGGATTAGTTCCTCCTACATTGAAATTACACAAATCTATCTCGCACATAGAAGATTTCTCTGCATAACCGCTGCTCATACTAAAAAGACCGTTACCATAAAAACTTAATGATTCCCAGTCATAATTAACTTCAGAAAACAGGTCTGTGTTATTTGAACCTTTAGAGCCTTCATAGAATCTAGGTTCAAGGATAATTGCCGATTGCGAAATATCATTGAAATCAATATTCGCTATGCTGGTGTATTCCATGTAAGAACAATCTGGTGAATCAATATACTCTTTAGTTAGAGCCCAGCTATTAACCAGACCATAATCCAGATTTTGAATTGTGAAATTCTCAAAGGTTATTCCTGTTTCATCTACAGCTTCTCCATTACTAAAGAATACAAAAGCAAATTGCCAATCATTCTCATCTACACCAATATTCCTGTCAAAAATCACCGTTAATGTAGAAGCACCACTGAGAGTAATATCTTTTTCAGGAACTACAAAAGCATTAAAAGTCTTTTCGATAGTTGTTGCACCAGTACCATCATTCCAGAAATCTGCGAATGTCATTGTTACTTCGGGTGGGTAATAATCGCCTGCTGCCAGATTAATGACATCTTGATCTGCTAGCGTTACATTACTAAGAATACTTTCTAAAGTAGCAGGAGTTGCATTCCATGTAATCGCAAAAGCGAAGCAACTGAGAACCAATAAAAGCGTTAAAAGAGTAATTTTTTTCATCTCTTTCCTCCTATTATTATTTAACTAAAACCATTTTCTTGACCTGAGTTTTTCCGGTTGTTACTAACTGATAAAAATAAATGCCTGAACCTGTTTCTTTCCCACTGGCATCTTTACCATCCCAGTGCATAGATATCGGCTCATTTATCGTATTTACGAAGTTATCTAACAATGTTATTACCTTTTGACCTTTTATGTTATATATAGCTAATTCAACATTGCCTGGTTCCTTCATTATGAATTGAATCGTAGTTTCCGGATTAAAGGGATTGGGATATGCTGCATGCAAACCATAAACTACATCAACTGGAGGTGGAGTTTCTCCTCCATTTTCAGGGATCTGCAGCTTAATAGGACCATAAGTCTGATTACTACCAGAATAGTCCACACTTTCCAACCAGTAATAGAAGATTGCACCTGTTTCTACTTCTGAATCCTCGAAAATATAATTCTGTGGTTCAGTAGTTGTACCATGTCCTGGTATCAATTCAGGATTTACCTGCAAGCCTTCTTCCTGCGATTCCGTTTCACCTCTATACACATTCCAGCCTGCATTATTTGTTTCACTTTGAGTGACCCACTGCAATGCAACATGATCATCATTATAAACTGCAGTAAATAAAGACAAGGTTACAGCCAAAGGAACAAAATTTTCTGGTGAAGAATTTGTCTCAAAACAACCATCACCTAATGTGTGATTCACATAAAATTCCTTATATTGCGGTTCATTATCATAAATTATATGAAATCTGATTACTTCTCCAGATGTCCAATTATGATGCAATTCGGTTTCTTCATTATACAACTGAGCGATGTCTGCATAGATAACTCCATACCCACTTCCGTGCACAGGGAAATATCCACAATTTACATTATTTTGAGTTACTTTCATCAATGCATCTGTAGATAAACCAGCTTCAAAAGTAATCGTACCTTCCGGCGGAACAGTACCATCGCGACTGATCTGAAGATAAACCATCTTGGGGGCTATAGCAGTATCTAAAGCTGTAAGTAGAGTCATACTGGCTAATATAATAAGAATTAATGTTATTTTTTTCATCTTCCCCTCCTACTTTATATAACTAACATTGGCATTTACGTAAACAAATACCGGATTAAGTTTTGATAGTGAAAAATCATCTCTCCCGCTTTCATAAGTATCCCATTCCTGATTTGTTGTATCCCACTGCTGTACCTTGGTACAATGAGCTCCAATATCACTCATCAGATCACTGGCATTAGCCAGACTGGCATCTAAGGCAGATACATAGATCAAATTGACACCAGTCTTAAGCTCAAAATCAGACGTGTTCATCTTTCCATCATAAGTTTTTGCAGCTACAGCACCAGCCAGGTTAACAAAATATACACCATCAGGTTCCAGATCAAAATTGCCTCTCCAGGCACCGGCATAACAGGTGCAATAACTATAACGCTGTGTTGTAGCATCCCACTTGGCAATGGCATTACAATTTGAACCAAGTGTGATTCCCAGAAGTCTGGCATCATCAAAATTATTATTAAATCCCTCAAAAGGTATTGGTATTAGATTTGTCATATTCCCAGAATCAGTCTGGAATGTATTTTCTTGATAAGTATAAATAGTGCTGCCAATCCCTGACAGATAAGTGTCGTTATCATTATATGCCTTTAACCCATAATACATTACAGTACCAGCCATATTGTGCGTTATTGTCTGGGAGATTGTTCCACCTCCATAAGTGGCGACGATAGATATCCAGTTAGAATAATCAGTGGAATAGTACGCCTGATAAGTAGCTCCAGGAACCGCTACAGCTCGGCAACTGATTGTAACATAAATCCCATTTGCTGAAGCAGTTCCGCCTGCTGGAGCATTGGGTGTTGTCACATCAGGATCTGTTCCATTGCTTACTGCATAAAGTGCATTATCTTGAGTTGTAGTAAAAGAAACTATCATTTCATCTGGATCAGGGGTATCATCAAAATCCCATTCCACATCTCCTGTAATACCGGAAGCAGAATTATTCGAATAAATCCAGTTTACTCCATCAACTGATACTAAAAGGTCTTTATCGCCCATATTGCCAGTAATATCAGAAGAAGCCCAGCTAAAAGATGTTGCTAACTGGGTAATTCCAGACGAAAATTCCACTGAGAAACACTGGTCAACATTAGTTGCTCTTCCATCTCTGGAAATTGACGGTAATGAAGTAAAATCATTTGCAGGTGCAGATACATCTACTGTTCCATCTCCAGTGGAAATAAGTGAAAAATCACCATTAGTCAGGTCTTCAGTTACTTCCACTCCATTATCGCAGGATACTACAGTAACTTCTAACAACTGTATTCCT
>CAZAHZ010000232.1:0-5568 GCA_964485055.1 uncultured Candidatus Cloacimonadota bacterium | reverse complement strand
CCAGTGGTCGTGTCCTCGCCCCACCCGTGATTACACTGGCGGTGCAAGTCCACTTGGCAGCAGAAATGGGGGTGTCGATGGCACTGAAAATGGTACAAAGTTGGTACTCTAAACTGGTACATACAAAATGGCATCCAGTAAGAAGAAATTGGAGTGCCGATAAAAGGAGTTATTGTGTACCAAACAGTAAAGATATTGAGTAAAAATGGACATAGTCAAAGAGTCATTGTCGTCTATTCCGAGTGGGATAAATACATCAGATAAATTAAATACTTCAGGTTTACCGCAGAACTAAAGAAGTTGCACACGAAACGATACCACATTTTGTTGTTGTGTCGTTTAGAGTGCGGCTGGTAAGGGGTTTTGGTGAACCTGCGGTAATTATGTGGTAGATGAGTGAAACGGGAAAAATTGCAGAAAACGGTTAGAAAACCGGTTAATTCTGAGAGGGGATTTAGATAGGATTAAAAGCCATTTTTGAGTGTCATATCGAGTTGAGAAATATTTTTATTTATGTGGAGTGAGAGTTTATCGAAATTGGGTTTACCTTTTGTAGGTCGAGCCAATCCATAGATGTCCCAATATTCTTTGGGCACGATCAGGAAGCGGTCAAGTTTGTCATTATCATTTTTATCCTGGAAGGCGAAGATGATATAATCACCTTCGGGGATGTCGGATATAGTATAATCAATATAACCTTTATTCAGATCAGATGCGTCCGGTTGCCGAACGTAAAAGTATTGAGCTGGCAATTCATCTTCAAATTCTTTCTGGGTCAGGCAGGTTACAGTGACTGTTATATCTTTTTTGAAAGTGACCCTGCCTTGAATAGTACAGGTGGAATCAAGTGAAGATTCGGCAGCAGAGAGGCTGCTGACAAAGAAAAGGACAATGAGCATACCGAGGAATGATTTCATAAAAATTCCTTTAATCAAAAGAATTCCTCGACGCTCTGCGTCGGGGTAAATAGGAAAGTTTGAAAACCTGGGTTTTCATTCACACACTTTCCTTATGATACCTCGGGGCTTGCCCCGGGGTAGTTCATTATTTTTTTTAAGTGGTACACAATTATTTGAAAAAGACAAATTATCCTCGCAATTCTTCCAGTTTCTGGCGAGCCTGGGGGATATATTCCACGAATTTATCAAGGGTAGAGCAGGAATAAAGCTCACAATCGGCGCAGGTATCAGCATCTTTCTCAATAGCACAGAGTCTGACAGGGCACTCGGCACAATGAGAGATTTTGATTCCTTCCAGACGGCAGCCCGTGCAGTTAATAGCTTGCGGCGGGATTTCGGCACCATACATTTTGCTCCACTCGACAGAAGTTTTCTGTCGCAATTCGTCATCGTCATTAAGATATGCCAGGTAGGCGGGGCATTCGGAGCAGACAAGTCCACAGGAACCAATTATTATATCCATTTAAAACCTCCATATTATTTTACTGACAAGAAATTTCTGATAGGGGGAAAGAAGTCAAGGAAAAGAGGAGAAGCGGAAGGAACTGCTTAGGTATTCTGCACCGGGAATTTTATATGGAAAAATACGCCCTCAATAGTATTCTCAAACCAGATATTTCCATGGAAACGCTCTTCAATGATGGTTTTGCAGATATTAAGACCCAAGCCAGTGCCTTTTTCGCCTTTGGAGCTGATATAAGCATCGAAAATATGCTGGGCGATATTATCAGGGACAGGGACAGGACCGCCATTATTGTAAAACGAAATTAAATTAAAGTCATGATCTTTAACCAGAGTTATTTTAAGTTGCGGATGCGGGATATTTTCTTCTTTTATAGCGTCACGGGCGTTATTGATCAGGTTAAGAAAGACCTGCGTGAGTTCATTCTGTGAACCTGCCAGGATAAAATCGTTGTGGAAATCAGTTTCAATAGAGATATTTTCCAGTTTCAGGGCATATTCCAGCAGTGAAAGTGCACTTTTGACTGAAGCGGAAATATAGAAATCCTTATAATCCTGTTCCTTGAAGAAATTTCTAAAATCGTTGAGCGTTTGAGAAAGATAATTGATCAAATCATCTATTGTCTGCACTTTTTCATTGATCACAGCCTCAGAAAGTTCTTCATAATAATAAGCATCTTTGATACTGTAAACCACTGCATTAATAATGCTGAGAGGTTGCTGCCATTGATGGGCAATAATGGCGATCATTTCGCCGATAGAAGCAAGACGATGATGAGCTGTGAGTAAATCATCCTTTTTCTTGATCGTGGAAAAGGCATTTTTAAGTCTGATCTCCAGGTTTTTGTTTCGGCTGACAAGCTCATCCGCAGAAGATTTCAGGTTCTGGTTTTGCTGAGAGATCAGAAGATTTTTTTGGTTTAGCAATTGACTCTTTTCTTTATAAAGATTTATCTGGTGGTGTATTTCAAACTCGTTGATTTTATTCAGGCTGTCACTCTGGTGCAATTCCAGCATTGCAGCAAGCAGTTTTTCATAGTAAGACACCTGATTTTGAAGATTATGGCTGGATTTGTAATATTCTACAAAACACTGGTAAACTTCAATTTGATTACTCAGATCTTCAGTTTCCAGAACCAGCTTTTCTGCCTGCTGCAGTTTTTCCAGGGATTGAGCGTAATCTTTAAGGCTCAAATAAGCCATAGCAAGATTGCAGAGGGAACGTATAATGTCCCGCTTTATGCCAGCTTCCAGCTTTATTTCCAGAGCTTGCTGGAAGAAATCAACTGCTTGCGTAAGCTTATCTGTCCGCTGGCAGAGGTGTCCAAGATTTTGTAGAACCAGGTATTTGGTGTCAATTTCAGAATTGGGCAGTCGAGAGAGAATATCATTATAAACTTTCCAGGCAAGCTCGTATTCTTTTTTGATAACGTGAATAGAGCCGATATTCTGAAGAATATTAAAGGGATAATACTGGCTTGCAGGTGGGACAAGAGGTAGTGCGAGATTATAGTATTCCAGGGCTTTGTCATAGCTTTTTAATTTAAAATGCACATTACCCAGTCCGTTGTAGCAGGAAACTACTTCACCGGAATGCTGCTGGGGATCAAAAAATTCCAGAGCTTTATTAAGATATTGTGCAGCTTCAGTGAGATTTTCCGAACGTATATTCCAGCGATAAAGGTAGAAATATGCCCTGCCCACGGCTGCATTATTATCAAGTTCAATACCTCTTTGGATGAGGAGATCAATCCATTTGTTCTTATCCTGAATCTCGTCATCATATAAATATGCCGTGCATATCGCATTCAACGCCCGTAATTCCTCATCAGGCTCGTTTAGGTTGCAGGCATCCTGATATGCCTTAAGAGCATGTTGCATACTCGCTTTCGGATCAGTCAACCGCGTTTTATAGGCAAGCTCAAGTCTCAGGCTGATACTTTCTTTTATATCTGCCTCTGCTATTCTTCTTTCCAGTTCGACGATTTCTGTCATCCGCAATCCTCATAGTAATTTACACAAAGTTTTAATAATTGGATAAATAGTCAATTTATTTTCGCATAAAATTCAGGCAACCTAGTGGTTAGCAAGAGAAGATAGGTCAGGACACTCTTGTCGATGCCATCCTTGACCGGATCAAACATAATTCGGGTCAGAAATTTATAGACGGAAAAGTGTTAATGAGAGAACGTAAGAGACTGAAACATGAATAAAAAAATTTCAGTAGTGGCAGTCGAATCTGATTGACATGCGGGTGAGGCTGCTTTGCTCGGACTACGTCCTCACTCCGCAACCGTCATTGCAAAACTTTATAATAAAATCTCTCTATCTTATTGATATTTAATTAAATACGTCTTCTTTAAATGATATAGCTCTCTCTAAATGGAAGGGAGGCTCTATTTGTGCGTACACTATGCTCTATCAAAACGGAATATTCATAAAACCTATCGTTAATGACTCAAGAGATTTTGAATATGTTCTGACAACAGTTTTCCGCCTAAATCGTTTAGATGATCAACATTTGAGAAGTAGTTATCATTGTTTATATATAGATATTTAAAATCGAAAACTTTAATCTTATTATCATAAAAGAGACTATCAGCGTGAAAACTTCTTTCTTCCAGGGCTTCAATAAATTCTTTTGGCAAGGGAAATTTTATACCAATTATCTCAATATTATTTTGCTTGCAAATTGAGATAATATCTTTTAGAGAAGCAGACAATGAATTAGATTTGTGGTGATTTGTAAATTGACCGTGAATTCTATCATTGCTTTCTTCAATTTTTTCGAGTAGAGATAATTCATTCCACTCAGTTTTAGTAGGAGTTTCATTTTTCAATGACAATTTTGAATTAAATAACAGCATAATTATATCTCTGCTTTTTACACTAAACCAGGTGATATTATTAATTATATATTTCTTAGCAATATATTCAAAAATATTACTAAATTCCTCTTTGCTTGTGTAGTAATAGGATCTTTCAAGATTATTACTAGTTTCTCTGTAATCCGATAGCGTATGATCATCAACAGAAATTATTATTCTTTCCAGATCAGTGTTTCTGATCAGGAATCTTACTTTTCTATTCATGTCGAAGTATGATTCACTACCCATTGCAAAATTGAATACTCCAATTTTCTCTAAATAATTTGACAAAGGTAAAGCGTGAGAATCTGATAAAAGGTAAGTTTGAAAATTTAATTTGTACTGCACATATTCATTAGTATATTCGCTTTTTTTTAAAATTACCAGAAAAACAAGATTAATTATTAATAATCCCAGAATAAATCTGAAAATATGAGAATTAAATTTTATCATAACTAATACTCATCCTCCCTTCTAGAATTGAAAATAAATAAATTCAATACCTTCTGAGAAAGCACCAAATAGATAAATTGTTATAATGATCACATAATATTCAAGCCATCTTAATGTCTTTAACTTATTCGTACAAAAAAACCTTTCGATTGCATATTCATGTTTTCTTCCTGCCCATTCGATAAAAATAAAAATTATCAGTATAGTAAAAAAAGTTGAACTAAAGCCCATTCCTTCATTTCGGGGTCTGATAAATTCAAAGTTGATAATTATTCTTTTTATATAATCAAAAGCTATACTTATACTTTCGGCTCTAAAAAATATCCAGGCAATTACAGTAAAGAAAAAGGTTGTCACCATTTGAAATATCTCTTTGAGATTTGGCAAAAATCTATTGGGCGCAACAGTATCCAGATTTTTTCGATTGCTTTTGGTTAATATAAGAGGGAGACTATAAACTGCATTTAACGCTCCCCAAAAAATAAATGTCCAGCTTGCTCCATGCCAAAAACCACTGACAATAAATATTATAAAAATATTTCTTATCTTATTCCAGGTTTTTCCTCTACTACCACCTAACGGTATATAAAGATAATCCCTGAACCAGGTAGAAAGTGAAATATGCCAACGTCTCCAGAATTCGCAAATATCCCTTGAGAAATAGGGGAAAGCAAAATTCTTCATCAGATTAAAGCCAAATAATCTTGCTGTACCTATGGCAATATCAGAATAGCCAGAGAAATCACCATATATTTGAAATGCAAAAAAAACAGCTCCAGCAATTAAAGTGACACTTGATACATTTTGATAATTGTCGAATACATTAT
>CAZAHZ010000231.1:0-5659 GCA_964485055.1 uncultured Candidatus Cloacimonadota bacterium | reverse complement strand
TTTGGCATCTTGAAATTGTGAAAGATATTGAAAGACCATTAAGGTATTCCGGCAATCTTTCGCAATTCAACTTGCTCAAAGATATTAGCAACCTTAAGCAAAATAGTATCGCTCAGATTAGGTTAAATTTAGAAATCTCTAATTCTCAAATAGATTCCTGCTTCTCCAAGATATCTCAAATCCTGAATGTTAATAATTTCAGAAGAATACCCGAATATCAGGAAACTCCTTACTCATCGCACTCCAAACAACCCAACAAAAAAATGTGGTATCGTTTGGAGTGCAATTAGTAAGTGAGTGCGGTAAAAGTCAAAGTAGAGCAAATGTAATAGAAGGGAAAGATGAAATTATGGAATATTTACCAAAGGAAAGTCAAACATAATTCATAAAATGAGATTATTTGCCATTCTCAATTGTTTGATTTTGGAAGAAATTGATAAGATCACTAGCTGCATTTTCCATAGCTTTATTTAAAGATTTTTGAGCAGCAGTTGTATATTTACCAGCAGAACCTTTTGCATCTGAGACGTCTATAGAGGAGAAAATTTGATTATTTTGAGGATTGATAATATCAATATGGGTATTTGAATAAGCAAAAAAGAAACTTTTAAAAGTATTACCTTTTCTTGTTTTAGTTTTAAGCTTGATAATATAATCCGCCATATCTAGATTATCAGTGATAGAGAAACCTGCAGGGGTAATGTTTTCGATAAAGATATGTTCACCGTTAGTCTGAGGAGAATTAACACCAAATAGACTTTCAGAAATGTTCAAAGAAAGAAGAATGTTTTTTACGTTGATCAATAGATCCTGGGACGGATTTTCGATTAGAGCTATAATTTCAGAAATAAATGGTTCATCCTTAAAATCAACGAGAAGTTTTTTTAAATTAATCTCAATTGTAATAATCTGTGGATTTACAGCGGAATTAATATGAGATAAAATCAGAATTTGTTTATTCAGCTCATTGTCTTTTTGAGTAACAAAATCACCCGAACCCTTAGTAAATTCTGCTGAAAAGGGGATATCGGGAATACTTTTGCCCATATAACTGAAATCAATATTGATCTTATTTTGAAGCTGTTTATAAATAACAACATCAATTTGCTGGGGGTTAATATTAATAATCAAGTTTTTTCTGAGATTTAAAATAGAGGAATATATTTCATTGAAGAGATTTACCTTGTTACCTTCAATATCAACTTCTAATGGTTCATAAATATAACTTATCAGTGGAATCATAGCATTAAAATAAGATTTCAGAGCATCCGGAATCAGAAGATTATTCTCAGAGTTTTTAGCATTATAATAGTGGCTAAGAGCAGTATTAATGGCATTTGAGAGATCGATTTTCTTTTGTTCCTGATATTTAGCTTTCGATAGACGGTAATATACCCAATAATTTTGCTTATCTTCAAATTTATCAACCAGTTCCAGATCATTAATTTTTGATTTAGTGGAAATATCAATTCTCTTGTTAATAGCTTCTTTAAGCTGTAGGTTTTCCTGAGTTAGTTGCCGGACAAAATTTCCAGAAACTTTAATTTCAAGTTGGGAAGATATTTCATCAACAGCGGCAGATCGCGCTACCGACATGTACTCATCACTTACTTTGGAGCAATGACCGATGCCAATATAATAATCTTCATCAATTGGATATTTATTTACCCAAAACGGGGCTTCTGAATATAAATAGTAAAACATGGTGAAAATAATGAAAATAAATAAGCTTTTTTTCATAATAATATTAGCTCCAGGTTCGTGAGAACCTGGAGCTTGGTAATTTTATTCAGTTTGTTCTTTGAGTTTATCTGCTTTTTCTTTTTCGGCTTTACACGTATTGATTGCTGTCATATAAAATTTAGACTTAGGCATTAAAGAAAAAGCTTTTTTCAAGCTTTCAAGAGATTCATCATACTGAGAATAGTACATTTGGGCAAGCCCCAGGTCATAGAATGTTTTTGCACTAATTTTAGCTTCTAAATCTTTTTTCTCAGTAGCCTGCTGGAATTGACTAATAGCTTCTTCCCATTCTCCAATTTTCAATTGAGCGATAGCAGAATCAACTTCAGGTAGCAATTTGTCAGTCTGAAAAGAGGCTTTAACCTGAACATCATAAGGTCCAACAGTTCTCATGAATTGTTTGGAAACATCACGCAGGCAATAAGTATAAAGGGCGTCAACATCAATATTTGCGGGCCACTTATTATCAGCACTTGTTGATGATACAGATTCCTTAGCCAGAGTTTTAGAAGCCAGGATTTTGGAAGTTACGATATCAATAAGTTTAATATTAACAACTAAACTATAAGTTCCTTTACGATAGTGATATTGATGCCGGTTACCTTTTTTGTCTGTATAGGGGTCTCCTTTAGATGTTTCTTCATCATATTTATCAGTTTGCACTCTTCCAAATACTAAAACAGCAGCACCGATTATTTTCCCTAATTCTGCTGAAGTGCTTTCATCAATTAGTCCAGAAAGCCCTAATTCATGTTCTGACATGACAGAATTCAGATGCTGCCTATCAAGAACTTCGAAGATATTAGCATTTAACAGTGCTGTGGTAAAATCATCTGCCAGATCCATGGCATGACTACCGGTATTACCATCAGCATTCACGATATCACCGATAGCGATTTTTTCATAACCTTTCAAATTAACTTCAGCGGGTCTTGTTACTGTCATTAACATAGATGTTGTACCGCAACTGATTACCAGAAAGCAAAAAAAATAAAGCAAAAATCGACTGTACCTCATAATTCCTCCTATAGAATATTGAATCAAAACAAATTAATTAGAAAATCGTGTCAATAAATTATTAAAATATTATTTTAAGTCGCATAATCATAAAAGCTAAAAATTAGGCTAAGTAACTGAAATGCTTAAGTAAGCCAATTAATTGAAACGAGCTCCTCTATATTTTATAAATATGTCATAAGATAAAAAATATTATTATGGAAACTCTTTTATATAAACAGTAGTGAAGAGAAATGATCCCGGGATGGGTAAATAGAGATGATAACTATACGTGGTATTAGGGTTAGCAGGAGGAATGGAAGGTAAATAAATCTTGGTAAAGTTATTTTTCTTGACTATATTGTCTATATAGAGGGATTTATATAGTGGAAGATAATGAAAAGAATATAGGAGTATATTATGAAGAGAATTTTTTTGATAGTGACAATATTAGTCATGTTTTCAGTATTATTGGCAGTACCTGTAACAGAAGCGACAGCAACTGATATAGCCAGCTTTCATCTTGAAATGAAAGGCAGGAGTGACTATGCAATTTCGGGACTGACAGAATTACCCGATCTGGAAGGAAGTATAGTAGCTTACATATATAGTCTTACCCCTCAGGGGTTCATTATAGTAGGTGTAGATAAAGATCTTCCCCCAGTAATAGGTTATTCGTTTTTGAATGATTTTTCAGTAGATGAGCCTGAAAGTACTGGTTATTTATTTGTTCAGGACGATATGAGTAAAAGGCTGTCAGCACGCGAGATCACAGATAGTGAAGTATTAGAAATCAATCACGATAACTGGTCATTATATCTGAATCATGATTTGGAAGCATTTGCGAGCCGCGATAGATCAGTCTATCCGCCTGAAGGACACACTTCGACAGGCGGCTGGGTAGAATTATTATGGGATCAGGGTTATCCATGGAACCAGTATTGTCCTCTGGACACAGTGAATAATGGCAGAAGCGTGACAGGTTGCGTAGCCACAGCATTATCTATGATCTTAAGTTACCATGAATACATCGGAAATGCCAGTTTCTCGGATGCAGATGATTATGCGAGCAATTATGAAGGATTTTACTGCTTGATAGACAATTATTCAGGGACAAATGATTTCCCCGATTTTGCGACTTTAAATAGCTATCTGGTAGATGTACAGGAACATTTTGCTGGTGTTGATCCAACGCCTGATCATGTGAAAGCAGCTATTAATTTCGCCGCAGGAGTAGCAGTTCGGATGAAATATTCATCAGTAGCTTCTGGTTCCTATGTTTACTATCCGGGACATAATGATTCCCGCGATGCTTTGTTAACCAAATTTGGTTATGACTCTGCCGTTGGTATGAGCGGCACCAGTCCGCAATTATATCCTGAATTCCAGGATGATATGATGAATGGACGTCCCGTAATGATTGGTATAACAGGAGGCGGGGATGGTCATGCTATACTTGTGGATGGTTATAACACCGGTGAAAATACCTATCATCTGAATTTTGGCTGGGGCGGTTATGAAAACGGCTGGTACAGTTTACCTTATGGCATGCCCCAAGGTTTCACAGCAATTGATAATGCGATTGTGAACATTGAAGGCGGAGGCACTTTATTTAATCTTTTCGCTCTTGTACAGAACAGTGATTTTACAACACCAGCTAATGCAGATATAGAGTTCAGAGGCACGCGGTTATATCAGGGTACGCTCGATGGTGGCGGATCGTTTCTCTATGATTTCATGCACGAAGGAACATATAATGTAACAGTTACTTATGAGAATCCGGGAGGTGGCTATTTTTATAAGTCGCAGACCTTTGATCTGAATGATAACAATGATTTTCTGATGATGACGCTTGATGATTACACAACCCTGACAGGTTCGGTAAGTGGAGTTGGAAATCCGGCAGGTGCAGTGGTCACTTATTATAATGATAAAGGTGAGATTGTAACCACCGGTCTGACTGATGGAAGCGGTAATTATTCCATCGAAGGGATCATGCCGGGAACATACCTGGCAACAGCCTCCTGGGGCAGCACATATTTTGCTGAGCAGGAAGTGGAAGTCACGGCTACTCAGCAGAACTTTAATTTTACTCTACAGGAATATCCGGAAACAGGATCTTTAAGCTTTTGTGGTGTTGCCGGAGAAATATTCCACCTGATACCTAATACAATAAGTTGTGGAATGAAATTAACACCCTCAGACCTGACAGGTTATATGGAAACAGTATTTAGTAAAGTACGCTTTAAGTCACCAATAGCCCAGGCAGACGGGCAACTTTGGGCTCAGGTATGGGCTGAGGGTAATCTGGTTTCCGAGAAGTCAGTGGATAGCTTCAGTTATGGCGAGATTGTAGAAGTTGAGCTGGATAATTTTGTGCCGATAGTAGAAAACATGAATTATTTTGTTGGATATAAAGTGCAGACAATTAATGGAGACTGTGCCTGGTTTGACACTTCACCGCGTATACCGGGTAAGGGTGCCTGGTTCAGGATAAACAGTTGGACGGAAGTGAATATCAGCTATAATCATAACTTTATGATCTCTGCCAAAGTGATTTCAATGACTGCCGATGGCGAAGAGACGGAGATTAATCCGGCTGTGGACCAACTGTCTCAAAATTATCCCAATCCCTTTAATCCTGAAACAAATATTTCTTTTAGTCTCTCAGAGACTGGGCAGGTAAGTCTGGAGATATACAATATCAAAGGTCAGAAAGTGAAAACACTGGCAGACGGAATCTACGAAAAGGGAGAACATATGGTAAACTGGGATGGCAATGATGACAGCGGGAAGCCCGTTTCCAGCGGTATATACTTCTATAAACTGAAAGATGGAAGATATACTTCTACCAAAAAAATGATCTTGATGAAATAGTGTCATATGACCATAGGATACTCTAAGTTCTTTAAAGATAATC
>CAZAHZ010000230.1:0-5701 GCA_964485055.1 uncultured Candidatus Cloacimonadota bacterium | reverse complement strand
TGTGGTGACATAACTATCTGTGTAATATAACAATATCTATATCTGGCTGATATAAGACGGGGGGATGCCTGATAATAGATTTATCGTAGTGGGTGGGGTTTAAATAACTGAAAAAAAGCTGGAGGAATATATCTTACATGATCCTCCAGCTTAAAATCTATTTCTGCCTAAGCTTATTTCAACAGCAACAATTTCTGAGTCAGGTTTTCGCTGCCGGTTTTTAAACAGAGATAGTATATTCCGCTGCTGACAGGTGCGTCCTGATCATTTCTGCCGTTCCAGTTTATTTTATGGTTTCCGGCGGATAATTGTTCAGCCAGAAGTGTGCGAACTTTCTGTCCCCGGATATTATAGATATTCAGGTCAATTCTGCTGTCCTCTGCTAAATTAAACCTGATCTCGGTACTGGGATTGAAGGGATTGGGGAAATTACCAAGCAGATCGGTAACACTTTGCAGATCGTTATTGTCTTCATTAACGGCGACAACCGTGAGGTGAGTATTGACATTTTTCGAAAACCAGCTTTCGGAAAGGATACTGATCGAGCAGTCATATTCACCCATTTCAATATCATTTGTATCATAATAAATTGTGATCTCATCACTGGCTCCCGCAGCTAAAGTGCCATAGGAAGTATTCAGATTTATCCACTGGATGGGATAATTAAAGTTAATTTCACCGGAATCAGTGTGAGGAGGACTGCCATACCCGTCACCTTCCATTTCCCAGCCAACCTGTATATCACTGGCAAAATTTTCACCAATTTCCACATGTACCAGCCAGGTTGCAGTTTCACCGCAACGTAAATAGCCGGAACCATTGGGTGCTTCGCCGTTCCAGTTAACCGTTACGCCCTCACCTGTTGTGCCATCCCACATCATCACACCACCACTTGCACCATAAGCTTGAGAGGCACTATTGACCGTCACTCCCGGTGGAAATGTCAGCCAGATATTTTTGACCCACTCGTTAGAGGTTGAATTATTATAAGCTGCAAAATGCCAGACAGCAACACTGCCAGGATGAAAAACTGTGGAATCGCAGGTAACATAAGAGCCGGAAATATCTCTTCCTGCAGTCTGTTCATCGTCCATTCTCAGGTAATAGTTCACAATCTGAGCACTGGTATTGGTCAGCGTAAATGTCCGCTCAGTTGTCAGGTTCAAGCCCAATAGCACATCAATGCTGTCCTGGTCAACATAGAAGGCATTTGTCCAGTGTGCGGTCAGGCTGAAGCTTGTAAACCAGAAATCATCTGCTGTGGTCATATTGATGGTAACATTGAAGGGATAATCATCAGGCACCTCATCGCTAACCTCAAAACTGAATTCATCAATCAATTCTATTGTACCCAAAGCTGGTATTTCTTCTATAAGGGCTTCTCCGTCAATTATCGTAAACCAGGGATCATTTATGATCATTTCCACTTCCACAGCCGTAGCTTCCTCAGCTCCCTGATTTCCTACCGTAAGTGAGAGATTAACTGTCTCGCCAGCTTCGATGAATTCATCGTCTCCGGCAAGATAATCATAAGCCACCATTTCCAGATAAGGGCCAAATTCAGGATACTGAGGTGGCGAAAAGAGTATTGCCATTTCATTCTCAAGTTCTTTGCACGATGCTGGATAGTTATCATTGAATGTATATGTCATGCCGGTCTCTGCATTTTCACTCTCAAGTCCTATTGTGCAGAATTGTCCATGATTGGATGGATACGACCCCGCATTATCATTGTTTATCTCCAGATACTGCATCTTGATCAAAGAGTCATCCGTCATGGTCTGATAAAAATTAGGATCATAAATAATTATCTGAAAAGTCTCATCAGAATTTGTATCACCATTTCGGCATTCTGACCACTCAAAAACGAGAAGATGTTCCTGATCATCAAAATAATAACATACATTTCCGGAATTAACATTGAGGTCATCCCAGAAGGCAGCGATCATGGGGCTTGGTCCTTCGGGTCCCGGCAGGGGATGGTTCATAAAGTTTGCACCTTCATGTTCTCCAGGTGCCAGCCAACCGTTGGAACAAATTGTTATCTCATTATATTGCATACCATAAAACGAGAAAGTAAATCCGTCGGGCAGATCAATCAATTCTAGATCACCAGTATCGCCGGAGTCAGACAGTGGAATTATGGTACCATTTCCACCCAGATCAGGATCAATCTCAATCCAGTCGAAAACAGGACAATTCTCATAGCCCAAATCCTCATCATCATAGCACCAGTATCCATATTCATCTGGTCCCAGTGGGTCAGTTATTTCCACTTCTCCCACCGGAATTATGATCTGGCAGATCTGATAATATCCGGCAGGATTGGAAAGATGTATTTCCAACGCTAATTGAGTGCCCGGAATTATAGTCACAGAGGGAGTAACCTGAAATGTATCACTACTATTATTCCCGCTTGTGCCAGGAGAGATTGTCCCAAATGTTCCCAGGCTATCAAGGATGATCAGGCGTGGATTAAGACATACAAGCTCTGCGGCAAGGTTTTCTGCACTTACACTACCCAGATTCTCCAGAGTAAAATAAAGCTCTGATGTTACACCGGGTTCCAGTATCTCGGCTCCCACCACTTCATATTCCACTGCATATAAATTGGCTCCGTCAATATTAAGATAATGCCAGTTTGACCACGTATTACCACTTCCATCAGTGACAGTTAGTTCCAGTACACCCTGCATACCATCCAGTGCTGCTGGGGAAATCTCTAATTCTATTCCGGATACCGGAATTACCGTCTCACCGGCTGATATATCACCATAGACTAAATTAGTTGTATTCAAGCTCATAAAATTGTGCGTTAAGGCACAACTCACGTTCACGTTACTGACAGCTTGTGAACCAAAATTAGTCAGAGACGGTATGATCGTAATTGTTTCACCAGGATTTAATAGCCCATCGCCATTTCCCGCTGCATCATCATAATTTACGCTGGCAATATCCACATATTGCTGAACCTGTTCAATTTCCACAACTCCCTGATGCGGGATAAAGTCATGATAACTTACAACCAGGTCATATTCTCCTTCCGCACTGCCATTAAGGTCTATAAGGGCTTCCCCGCTGTCTGAACAGAATTCCGTTGAGAAGAAACTCTCTGATTAATTTGTGAGTGTTACCCAGGCTCCGGGAAGAGGAGCATTACTGGCATCACGGACAGTAATAGAAAGGAAATTACCTCCCAGCGGTGGGTTGGCATCATAGATCACATTAAGCTGTTCCGGAACATCTGTCCACACCATAAGGCTGGGGTCTCCCATCAGGTTTGTCCAGTTAAAATATGATTCCACATATCCACCCGGGTCCTGAGGGAAAGTCTCGTACAGGTATTGTTTTCCACGAGTGGTCGCTCCGCCCATACTGAATATCCGGTCACGAAAAATCGCTCCGTATATTCCAATTGTTAATGAATTATTAAAGCAACTATGAGTCCCGGCAGTTGCCGTTCCAACTGCTCCGATCGCTCCGCTGGGATTTGTCACGCTGCCCATCTGCATAAATTCTTCACTGTCAGAATTTCCCGAAGCCCAGCTTCCGGTGCCACAGGTTAAAAGAGTTGCAAAAGGCATCATAAAACCATTGGTTTGACTTCCAGGTCCCCAGCCGCTCATTCCCATCCAGCCACGATATACCATATAACTCACACCATTATTAATAGCTGAATTTATGGAAGAAGGAAAGCTGCCACTGTAAATCTCAGTGAAGTTGTTATCATCATCATAATTATCCGGATAATCAAGCATCAATTCCTTCACAGTTTGACAGGTAAAGACCATTGAAGGTCCCGAAATACCGGGATCTCCTGCCAGTACTGCCTGGCTATACCACTCGGTATCATTCATGTAAGGCTCTTTTTCATAACTTAATATCTTGGAGACCAGAACCTGGAATGTAGCATTGCTTTGAAATGATAAACGCCCGATTATAATGTCCTCCAGCAAATCATTACCGGCAAGCTCAGCATAAGGATGATCACCTATTCCCCAGGTCGGGATGGCATAACTTCCATTTGCGTCTCCACAGAAACAGACATATTCGGGAGGGTTTTCCCAATAGTCATAGGCTTCCTGAAGATAAGCCTTGATTGAAGTTGTGCTTGTTCCTGTTTCGCTGGTGGTTGCCACCACTACATCAAATCCCTTCTGGCGTTTCCAGTCCTTCAAGTATTCCAGTGTCTCCAGCGCATCAGCCATATCCTGGATAATAAATAACAAGGTCGGCTGCTGATAAATAGGTCTGCCGATAAAATCTGTATAATTTATGACCATACTTTCATAAAGTGGTTCATAAGCCCGAGATATTCCTCTATATCCTGCAAAAGAATTTTCTCCGCCCTCTCCGGTTACTCTAATCTCGGCTCTGATCTCGCTGATTATTTCCAATTCTCTGGTTTCCGCATTATAAGTGAATGGGCAAAAACTGACTGCTATCACTCTCAGGTCACGCATAATGGCAGGTCTTGCCACAAAAACATTCTCCTCAGGAAATAGGCTTCCCCGATTATAGTACTCGCTGTTAATGGTAAATTTATCTTGTGTCTCTTCATATTCATCAATCAACTCTTCACAAGGATATACGGCTATATCATGCCAAATCTCACTGCTCAGAGTTTCATATTCAACTTCCACTTCACCTGAACGGGGAATGGCGATTATTGTCGTAAATTGAGGCAAGTCCGGCATACCCGTCTCCAGCAAACGTCCTTCTTCAGAATGAGTTATCTTTTGATATTCCCCTCCTGATCGCTCTATCTGCTCCATGTTATACCCATCCAGATTGAATATGATCTCCGTGACGCCTTGCTCTGATTGGATACAGGAGAACCGTTCTATGTTAGTTTCGGTGACATTATGCCAGGCGCCTTCCAAAGAAAATACCAGCACTAATAAAACAAATAATATAACAGTCTTTACCATTCTTTCCTCCATTATTACTATATAAAGTATTTTTTTATTCTTGATTAGCAATTCCCGGTTGAAAACCTCCCAGTTGTCACTCCCCGCTGCATTCTGATTACCAAGTATTTCTAATACAAGCACAAAGCATTCCAATTTAATCCTGTATCCAGCTTATTTTACTGAGAAGCATAATATTTTTTTATTGACGATAATATTATTGGAGAGATTTATATCAAAAATATTTTTTAGGAGATGAATATGTTCCAGACTATAATTATATTTTTGTTGATTGGTGGAATTATGCTGATCTTCAAGTTTCTCGGACTTATTTTTAAAGCTGTCGGTTTCCTCCTGGGTATTGCCCTCAAGATAGTTTTCTCCATCTTCTGGATCATTGTCGTTCTTGTTCTCGCCACCTGTATTCTGTAATAATTCATTGTTTATCTAACTCCTAAAGTACTATCAGAGTGCAACTGATACTTCACTTCATTATTAAGGCTATATTATTGAATTATAGATAGACAAATAGTAATGAATTGGCTTTTTATCAGCGTATGAGAATCGTTAGAATGGAAAAAGAAAAATGGGAAAAGAAATTTATTTGACAAAAAATAGATAATAATTGAGTGAAGATTTGGAGGTGGTTATGCAGAAAAATATTTTACTCACTATTTTGCTGTTCACTTTACAGGCATTATCTGCCAATTCACTTTTATCAGAAAGTGTGCAGGTTGATTTTGCGCCAGAGAGGGGCTACACACTGCAGTTAAGTGGCGAGATGATCAGTA
>CAZAHZ010000229.1:2808-5703 GCA_964485055.1 uncultured Candidatus Cloacimonadota bacterium | reverse complement strand
TTATCGTGCAGGCAGCAGAAGTATATGATCTGATTATGGTAACGATTAGTACTCCGGGAATATTAACCTGCCTGAACGAAGCAGTATTGCCTTGCGGAATTATTAGTAATGGAGGCAATACGGAAAGTGGCTATCTGAGTCTGGAGATATATTGTGAGATTAGCGATGATGCAGGAGAGTTGGTGTATTCTTCACTTCAGGAGTCGGCATTTTCTCTGCAACCGGGTGAGGAATTAGAAGTTGTGTTTACCGAGCCTTGGGAAACAGCTTTTGAAGGAGATTATACAGTAGATATAGGGTTTGATCTGGAAGATGCTTCAGAAGAAAATAATTCTTTCTCTATGATCACTCAGGTAAGAGAGCATTTTGGAAGCGGAGGTCCGGACGATTTTGGTTATCGCTGGCTGGATAATCATGAAGCAGAAGGACCTCAATATAACTGGATTGATATTTCCGAAACGGGTATTTCCGCTATAACCTATAATGTTTCAGGCTTTGCCGGTGATGACAATTTCAGTGAACCCTTGCCCTTTGGCTTTGAGTTCAATTTTTATGGGATTTCCTATGATGAATTCTACGTGGATACTAATGGTGAAATTCTCCTGGCGGAGAATACATGGTATGAACCTTATCCTTCCACAGGCTGGGATAATGACGGAAACGTCTTCAACTGGGTTTATCCAATACCCGGATATGGACAGATGCCGGCATTGATCGCAGCTTACTGGGATGACCTGGAAGCTGATGAAGGTATTGGAGATATATACTTTCAGACTTTTGGCGAAGCTCCGGAGCGTTATTGCGTGATCGAGTGGCACGACTTCCGTTTTCATAGCGGTGAAGGTATCGAGAACCTGCTTAATTTCGAAGCAATAATTTATGAAAACGGTGAGATTTTGCTCCAGTATGCTGAAACTTTTACCGGGCAAACCGGTACGAATGCTCCTCATGATTATGGTCAAAGCGCTACTGTCGCTATCCAGAATGAAGCTGCCGATCTTGGATTATGCTATCTGCAGGAACAAGTGGAAGGTGGCTCCTGGATCGGAGTGGAACCTGAAGGTAATATTTTAACAAATGGTCTGGCGATCAGGTTCTTTGCAGGAGAAGATATTCTGCCTCCTTTCTTCAGCTTTGATGAGATTGGTAATACTATAAATCAGACAATTGAATTGGAAGTTTCAATAACCGATATGAGCGGTCTGAGCGAAGATCATCTGGTTTATGATACCGGCAACGGCTGGGAGACTATCTCACATACTTCCTTTATAGAACCTGACAGATATATTTATGAACTGAATAATCTGGAAGCCGGTTCTGAAGTTCATTACTATTTTAGTGCTGTTGATGCTTCCGAACTGGCAAATGAAGGCACTATACCTGAAAATGCTCCGGAAGAATTCTTTAGTTTTAAGGTTTTACCCTTTGATAATAATATGGTGCTCCTGGCATATTCCGGTTACCAGGATTATACGGGCAGCGAGCTTAATGTCTGGCGTGAGACTCTGAATTCCATGGATATACCTTATGATGAATATAACTGGCAGGAATGGCAACAGGTGGTTATCCCTGACCAGTACTCTGCCGTTTATCTGTATTCCAGCAGTTGCTCTCACAGTGAAGAACTGGATAGTCTCTGCGTGGCATTGATGGACTGGCTGGATAGTGGAACTGAGAATGATCCCAAAAACCTGTTCATGTCTTCTGATGGCTTTGCCTATTCCCAGAGCGGACATCCCAATTCCAGCCCGATGAAGAAATTATGGAATGCTTATTTCCGCACTTCCTATGTAGCAACAGGTTATGGAGGTGGTACTAATGGTCTCGGAGGTCCTGAAAATCTTTATTACGAAGAAGGCAGTTTCCAGGTTTTGACTGGCTCTCCCCTTGGATTTGGCGGTGAAGAGATTGAAGTGTATGCTAACAGCCCGGATTGCATTTTCCGCTACGAAGCATGCCCCTCCTGGTATGAGGATGAAGTGATAAATCCTGAAATTGGTGCTCACAATGCCTTTATCTTTGAAGATGGACCTTTTAATGGTCAGGCATATCTTTATCATGGTGTCTGCGGTACATGGATTGATGATCTCATCTACAAAGCATTCTACTTCAGCTTTGATCTTTCCCAGATTACCTCCGCAGATGATAGAAGTCGTATTATTCTCGATAGTGCCGACTGGTTTGATATTCAGGTTGATGAACAGCCTGATGAAGTTATTCCTGCCATAACAGAACTCAGGCAAAACTACCCCAATCCCTTTGTTATTGAAAATAATAAGCGGAATAATTTAACCGTTTTCAGTTTTACCTGTACTAATGCTCAAAAAGCCGAATTATCCATCTATGACATCAGGGGACGGAAAATCAGAAACTTCACTGAGCAATTGGAACCCGGTTTATGTGAATATTCCATAAGCTGGGATGGACTCGATAAGCAGGATAAGGAAGTCAGTTCAGGCATATATCTCTATCAACTCAAGCTGGATGGTTCCTTCTCCGGTGCTAAGAAACTAATCCTGATCCGCTAAACACGGATTGCATCTTCCCACCCTTTACTTGAAAGATATCAGGCAAAAGGGTGGGATTTTTTCTCTTTCTACATAACAACGTTAATCTTCACCCTTTTATCATCTTCCCTGTAGCTTTGTCGCGATTAGCTTTAGACCTACGGATATTACTTGCCTGATATATAGAGTTTTATTTTTATTGTTTATAGCTTTGGGAGAAATATTGATTATAATATTTAAAAAAGTAGAAAAGGAGGAACTGATGCTTGATAAAGTGAAAGTTCAAACAATATTGGATAAGGTGCGTCCCGCCCTTCAGGCAGATGGGGGAGATTGCGAATTAGTCAGGATACGAGAAGATGATGTAGTGGAAGTGAGGCTACAGGGA
>CAZAHZ010000229.1:0-2798 GCA_964485055.1 uncultured Candidatus Cloacimonadota bacterium | reverse complement strand
TTTTTCGGCAATGACATTGACATTAAAAGCAGGAATAGAGCGAGTATTGAAGGAAGAGATTCCAGAAATCAAGGAAGTTATATCCGTTTAACAGGATCAAGAGGCAAGTAATGAAACTAAAGCATTATAGTGAGATACCGCTGGAAGAAGTGACCATGGAAGGCGCTGAAGGGTCATATATCCGCTGGCTGATAGCCGAGAAGGATGGAGCACCGAATTTTGCCATGCGGATGTTTGAAGTATTACCGGGAGGTCATACACCCTTTCATGAACATGACTGGGAGCATGAGAATTTTATAGTTTCAGGAGAAGGAGTGCTGGAGACGGAAGAAGGAGAAAAGCCCTTCAGAGAAGGTGATATACTGTATATCCAACCGCATTATAAGCATAGTTACAAAAATACGGGAACCAGCACATTAAAATTTCTCTGCCTGATCCCGCATCCTGAGACCGAAGTAAAGCCGAAGAAGAAATTGAATCCTTTTGCGAAGGGAGTAGCGAATAACTGTTAATTAAAGAAATAAAGAAATCAGGAGAAGACATGGACAAATTGATGAAGAAATTTTTTGAGAAACTGGTGGAAGCACCGAGTCCATCGGGCTTTGAGCAACCAGCTCAAACAATCTATCGAAAATTTATCGGGCAGTATGCCGATGAAGTGAAGACGGATGTGCATGGCAATGTGATAGCGATCAAGAAAGGCAAAGGCGAATTACGATTAATGATCGTAGGTCATGCGGATGAGATTGGATTAATGGTCAACTACATAGACGACAAAGGTTTTGTGCGATTTACTCCGATAGGAGGGGTAGATGTTGCATTATTACCAGGCAGTCGGGTCAATATTTATCATGATGGGGAACTGGTTCGTGGAGTTATAGGCAGAAAAGCAATACATTTATTAAAGCCTGAAGAGCGTAAAGAAGCACCCAAGCTGGAGAATCTCTGGATAGATATTGGAGCCACGAGCCGCGAAGAAGCTGAGAAAAGAGTAGGGATAGGCGATCCAATCACTTTTAGTCCGGGACTGGAATGTTTGCAGGGAGATATAATAACCAGTAAAGCGACAGACAACAAAGCAGGAGTTTTTGTTGTAGCAGCCGTGATGAAAGAATTGTCAAAAGAAGAGCTGGCGTGTAATCTATATTCCGTGGCAGCAGTTCAGGAAGAAGTAGGTTTGCGAGGAGCCAAAACATCGGCGTACGGGATAGACCCGCATGTAGGAATAGCGATAGATGTAACGCATGCCACAGATTTTCCAGGAATGGATAAAAATACACTTGGAGACATAAGATTGGGCAAGGGACCAGTAATTTCGGTAGGATGCAATATCAATCCAGCAGTATTCAGTTTATTGAAAAAAGCGGGAGATAATGCCAAGGTGCCATATCAGATCGAAGCAGCACCACGTGGAACAGGTACAGATGCCAATGCGATACAGGTAACACGGGCGGGTGTAGCTGCGGGATTGATCAGTATTCCGAATCGTTATATGCACACTCAGAATGAAGTGATCCATTTGGGTGACTTAGTGGGAGCAGCAAAGCTTTTGGCAGAATTTGTCCGGCTGATAAACGATCAAACGAATTTTATTCCGGGAGAATAGAAATACATATCCAGACCCTTTGTCGGTGAGCAAAGGGTCTGGAAAAATAAGCAGTATAATTGAAATTAGAGGATAGCAATAAGAAATCTCGGTGAATAAAAATAATTTAATAGTTAAATAATAAATTATCTTAGTTGACAAAAAATCAGAGGAAAAAAAAATAATATAAAGTTACCAGATAATGATAACAGGAGGAATCAGATGGATTTTCTCGAGACGATAAAGCGAGTGAGTACGGGATTTGAGAGAATCGAAGATCACCCATTAGCGAAAATGACAACAGAAGATCAGGAAAAATATATCAAGGGTCTGGCACTCTATACAAATATAGATTTTCTGATGACCACCGAAGATATAAATTATCTGGGAATGTTTATAGCATCAGCCAGCCAAAGTTATGAAAAGATCACAGATTACAAGAATTTTGCAGAGAATCCGGATGAGAAAGAGATGGAGCGGATTATTTTATGGTTGCGGAGTAGCGACTATATAGATCAATTTATCTGCGATATGTTAAGGAAATACCGTCATCAGAAGCCGAATCAGCGAGAAGAGGAGATGATAGGTGAGATCAGTATAATGGCAGGCTACAGCGCCATAGAATTAGCCTGGTTACTAACGCTGATCATAGAACCAGAAAAGCGAAACATACGCAACTATCTTGACAGTTGTTCCGCTCGATTGATGAAGAAACTGCCGGACATGCTCAAATCACTGGGTTACAGCAATGCAGATAACTTGATAGAGCAGTATTTTCATTCCCGAAAGCAGTTATTGAATATATTTGATATAAAGCATTTAGATATTTCAGAGGAACAATTTGAGAAAAATATCAAGGAAGATTTAAAGAATCATTTATTTGATTCGGGCGCAGTTCAGGAAGTGGTGAAAATAGAGTGGAAGCAAAACGTATTTGAGAAGAAACCGATCAAGAAGGGAGAAGAGTTATTTTCAATTCGTTTGATTGAAGCCCAGTCATTTTTAGATATGCTGATAGACTACCGGAGTAAATCCAAGGCTCAGACTCAGAAATACACTTATATTTCCAGCAATGAAGATAAGATGTATTTAATAATTTTTGAGGACGAGATGCTGTCAGTTCGCAATTATGATCTTGATGAGAGGGATTTTTATCCGGTGGGAGTATTGTATGACACGCGAGAGAATCCGAGACAGGTAATCAAATGGGCAT
>CAZAHZ010000228.1:0-5706 GCA_964485055.1 uncultured Candidatus Cloacimonadota bacterium | reverse complement strand
CTCTCGCTTAAACAAAAAAAACGGACACCTGCAGGATGTCCGTTTCATTGCTATTACGTCGGACTATTGCCATTATAGCAATGGCTTCTTTCTTTCTTTCCAAGTCTGAAGAAGTCTATTTATCTTAGGGAATTCTCTGTTAACTGATTTCTAAATTAGCATATTCCATTCCAGAAGTTTTATAAAATTTTATTAATGTCTTGTATATATATATAAATCAATATATTATAAATAAATATTACTACTCTGATTATGCCCGGTCAAGCTTGTGTTTTTTATCATTATGATAAATGTCATTTACACGATTTATGCTTTTGATAAAAAAATCTCCCCAATCCATCCCTGATCCGAAGCCATCGTATCAAGACCTTTCAGGTCTTGTATTAGAGCTTAAACAATTACATCTCTCATTAACCACCAACTCCCACTACTGATCAAGGCATACGAACTTTAGTGCAATCACTTCAGTGACTTCTAATTTCAAAGAATATCCCTCGTTCCCCCTCCACTTCTCTGATCTGCCCCGAAGCCAGCAGACTGCTGAGATATTTATTCAGCTCATTAATATGAAGCCCCAGTATCTGGCATAAATCCTGATCAGTACAGGGTCGCCTGCTGATCAGTTCCAGCAACCGGTTACTGATCTCATCCGAATAGCTTTTCCGCTGCTTCCTGATCCTGGCATTAGCAATGATCTCAATCGGTAAGGGCTGAAAATATTTTACAATTTCCTCCAGCCGCTGTCGCGATACTGCTCTTAATCCTCGTTCAATCCCAGGACGATCAAGGGTGTTAAGCTGTATTTTCTCAGCTTTTATCTCGGCACAGGCTTGCTTGAGTTTTGCAAGTTCCGGTTCTGTGTCATTTAGCCCGGGTGAAAGAAATATTTCCAGCCAGATTTCCCCGCGATACATTTTCCTGAATTCTATTAAACCCTCCACGATCATGGAAGCCGTCAACTCAGCCTGCGGTCGGTTAAGTTTTTGAAATACTTCTTCCGATACCGCATCCAGTGATGGCAGCAATATATCCACTAAAACCAGCTCTTCCCTCAACTTTGTATCCCATAATAATGATGAATTTGTGATACAGGCAAGCTTATATTGCGGATAGTGTTTTTTTAGATATAGCGTAAGCTCACCCATTCTGCTGTTCAAAGTCGGTTCACCAGAGCCGGAAAATGTTATATAGTCAAGTTCAGGATTTGTTACCAGAAAATTATCAAGTTCCCCACACATACTTTCCAGGCTGATATATTCCTTTCTCGTCATCGTCAATTCAGTGGTTTCGCCAACTTCGCAATAGATACAGTTCTGGCTGCATATCTTAGCCGGAACCAGATCAACTCCCAGTGAAATACCTAATCTGCGTGAAGGTACTGGTCCAAAAAGATGTTTATACTTCATGCTGTGTCTCTGCTACTATTTCCTCTGCCAGAAGTATCCCGTGTGCCGTGGCATAAGTGATTGACCTCGTCCAGCCGGAACAATCGCCGATAAATTTCAACTGCGGATGATCATCGCTCAATTTATTGCTGTAAAATTTGATCTCCATGCCATACATCAGATTATCACCAAATCCCACTCCCGGAATTACCTCATCCAGCCGGTCTATAAATTCTATCAACGCATTACGCGTCTTGCCCGGTATTGCCAGGTTCAAGTCGCCTAGTATATACTGATCAGACCCAAGTGTCGGTACTACTCTGCCCAGATGCTTTGTTCGCTTCGTCCGCTTGAAATCTCCGTAAGTTTGCAAGATCACTTTCCTGCCACCTGCCAGGATATTACACAATTTAGCGATATATGTTCCGTAACCTACCGGCTCATCAAACGGCTCCGTGAAATTGTGCGTTACCAGTATCGCAAAATTTGTATTATTACTTTTCTCATATAATTTTGCATGCCCATTTACTATCACAAAATCATCATATTCTTCCAGCACCACGTAACCCGAAGGATTATTGCAGAAGCTCCTTGCAGTGTATCCCGTCTCAGTTCGCAATTTTACCTTGAATTCATACATCTCATGGTTGATTGTGTCCAATACATGATCCGGTAATTCGTACCTGATCCCCAGATCTACCTTCGTGTTTTCCATGATCAGATGTGGAAATCGCTCTATCATCCGGTTCACAAGTCTATGACCCGTCCTGCCCACTGCTATTATTATCAAGTCATATTCTTCATCTATGCCTTCTATCCAGGCTTTATTACCCTGGATTTTTATATCTTTTACCTGTACTCCAAAGTGAAATCTGATATTCTCTGCTGACTGAAACCCATCGTAAATATTAGTGATCACATTCTTTAATTCATCTGTTCCTATATGCCAGTAATCCGACTGGATGGGCTCAAAGCCTGATTCATAAAATTTATTATACCACTCCCGTGACCGGAAGGATGATCCGCGTTCTATCAGTGTCTGCTCTATATTGATCCTCGCTAAATAATAATCCACTATTTCCTGCTGCAAAACTCGCGTTAAATCCAGATCTCCCCCCATTGACCGCGAAATAAAGATCTTGCCATCTGCTCTGATTCCTGATACTGAACTGGAATATATATCTTTTGCCCTCTCATATACATCTATCTGGTTGTCTGTGTTTTCCAGACGTGATAATAACCCTATAGTTGCCGCTCCAAATCCTACTATCCCTATACGCATTAGAACCTCTTTGAATTGTCCCTGGTCTTAATCGCCCTCGTTAAATACAATAGCCTGCTTAATCTCTCGGCGTTTTATTCAATATCAGCCAGTAAAATCCCAGCTTCGATATGGATTCCACAAAACTGTCAAAGTTCACTGGCTTCATCACATAACTGTTCGCTCCCAGTTCATAACATCTGTTAAGATCACTGTCCTCTCCCGATGAGGTTACTATCACCACTGGGATTTTTTTCGTTTTCGGATTCGATTTAATCTGTTCCAGTACTTCTAATCCATTTATTTTCGGCAGCTTGAGATCAAGGAATATCACCTGCGGAAAGTCTTCAAAATTCCGCTCGGAATATTCATTTCTCGCAAATAAATAATCCAGTGCCTCTGCTCCATCTGACACCACCTTGACTTCATTTACCAGGTTGTTCTTTTTCAATGCCCGTAAGGTTAATTTCACATCATTCGGATTATCCTCAACTAGCAAAATCTCCACTCTGTTATAATTCACCATTCCCTCCTTAGTTTAATACATACACAAGATATTATTCCTGTGGACTCAGTAATGAGATTTCTTCTTCCTTTTCAATTATTACCTTCGGAAGTGTAAAATAGAAGGTTGCACCTATATCTTTTTCAGCCGCTGCCCAGACACTGCCCTTATGTTTCGCAATGATGCGTTTCGTCAAGGCAAGTCCTACTCCTGTTCCCTCAAAGTATTCATCCGTGTGTAATCGCTGAAATACTCCAAACAATTTATTATAATAATTCATATCAAAGCCCACTCCGTTATCACGGACATAAAACTCTGTCTCATTGGTTTCCGGAACATTCCTGCAGCCCACCTCGATTATTGAATTTTCTTTGGTCCTCGTGAATTTTATGGCATTGGAAAGCAAATTGACCAATACCTGCCTCATCAGCGAACGGTCTGCAAATACATGACTCAATTCCGCTGCCCGAAATTCTATTTCACGTCCCTGTTCCGCCATCATCTGTTCTTCATAAACATCCTGCACCAGTTCCTGCATATCTATTTCCGTATAATTCATCTCCTTTCTGCCCAGCCGCGAAAATTCCAGCAGATCATTGATCAAATCCCCCATCTTCTGCGCATTTTTCCTGATCAGGCTCAAAAATTCTTTGCCATCTTCATCAAGCTTGTTCGAATAATCCTCTTCTACTGCTTTGGAAAATCCGTCTATCGCCCGTAAAGGTGCCTTTAGATCATGCGATACAGAATACGAAAATGCTTCCAGTTCCTTATTTAACGTATCCAGTTGCTTATTGACTCGCAGCACCTCATTGCGGCTCTCGTTAGCATCGTCCAATAAAAATGTTAATGCCTGGCGTGATGTTTCCACCTCCTCTACAATCTCTTCCAGATCACGCGTCCGCTCACCTACCTTCTCTTCCAAATTCTTACGGTAGTCTGCCAGCTCTTTCTCATCTGTTTTGCGTCTGCTGATATCAAGAATAAAAGCAATTCCCAAAAACGGTTCCTCATTTATTATGGCTGAGCCGGCAAGTATCGGGATGCGGCTGCCATCTTTGCGATAATATTCCTTCTCGTACGGCTCGATAAATCCCTTGTCGTAATATTCGCTATATCGGCTCTCTTCTTTGGTCAGATATTCTTCCGGCGTTATGGTATGCCAGTTTAAGCCACTTGACTCGTATTCTAACCTGTCATAGCCGATTATTTTTAAAAAAGCATCGTTTGACTTGATAATATTCCCTTTTTTATCCCAGAAGATCATACCAAACATATCTGCTTCAAATATGCTGCGGAATAATTTCTCGTTCGCCTCCAGTTGCTCCTGTACTATCCTCCGCTCTTCGATTTCCATCTCCAGTTCATGCGTTCGCTCAGATACTTTGTCTTCCAGACCCCGATTGAATTCGATCAATTGACTCGTCATGTTGTTCAGCGTCCTGCCCAGTTTACCGATCTCATCCTGATACCTCTCGTCACAGCGACTTTCTAAATCACCATTCCGTATCTTCTCCGCTACCCCAACTATCTCATGGATCGGATTCACTATGCTGCGTAACAACCAGTAACCTAAAAATATTAATACCAGCAGTTTTAAAAGAAAGAAATATAACTCAGTAAGAAAAGATTTATTTAAATGCTCTTCTGATAGCCGATTAAATTCTTCTGCCTTTTTATCTGCAAAATTCTGTATAATTTTTAATTTATCTTTGATCTCACTGATTTGATGAAAGTCAATCGTGTGAAAGTTATTTTCCTGGCTTACTATTATTCCACTCGCTCGCGAAAGGTCATATTCATCCCATAAATTCTCCCACTTGTTATATGCAGCAAGTACTGCTTTCACATCCTCCGTTTTGCCTAAATATTTTTCGCGTATTAACTGGATATTCTGCCTGATATCTGTCTCATAATTATTGATGAGATCCATCGTTTCTACAGTATCTTCTTTTTTCCCTTCAAATATTATTGCCCATCGCAAATGATGAATCTCATCAAGATCATTCATGATTGTATGGATAGAATTATTCACTGTATATGGATGTAGATATAAATCTCTTAATATTTCCTGAAGATGCTGATTATTTCTCAACGATACCATTCCGGCTATGCTGATGATCAATAGTATCCCCAGAAAACCTATAAGCAATCGTGCCCAAATCCTCATGTTTCTCATAATCGCTCTCTTTCTATCTCACTTACTACCCTTTACAATCATTCCTGCCAGCAGGAATTTCCCTCTAACCACATCTTTACACTTATATGATAAACAACTTTTCATTTTCTGCCACACGTTTATTTTTTCCACTCCGATATTTTATTTAGATAAATAATTTGTCAACAAATTTACTTTCTCTGTCAAACATTTCTCTCAAAGGCACTGTTCAACCTGCCACCGGTCAAGACCTTGCGGATGGTCCTGCACCTCCGCAATGGTCGTCACTTAGCACTCCCCAGACGCTGAAACTATGGAGGACAAAAAGGCTGCGCCCAGTTGCTGAAAAATATAGATTTCAACTATATCCATCCAAGTCAGACGTGTACCGCTGGCG
>CAZAHZ010000227.1:0-5720 GCA_964485055.1 uncultured Candidatus Cloacimonadota bacterium | reverse complement strand
AGTAAAAAATTTCTAATTGGTAATGCAAAAAAAAAAAATAAACAAAAATCAAATATAATTTATAGAAAGACGCTCAAAAGAGTAAAGCAAAAATTAGATTCTTTACAGGTCTTAGATAAATTTGAAATACGTGAAATAAGTACTGACCTTTTCGATAATATTCAAGAAGCAGAAGCTTTTGGAAAAAAGAATGGATTTAACTTAATTATTCATGGTGATATTTCATTGGATACAAAAGATGGGTTTAATGTGTTCTCAATGAAGGATTTATTTTTTACATATTTTTATCATTATAACCCTGTAAATATGAAAACAGCCGAAATGATTAAAAGAGATATTAGTCTCATGTTAATGCATAGAAACTGGATAATTGAAGAAAAAAATACATATATGGGTTTAGAAGAGATATCTTATGCTTTTGTTGAGATTATAATAGCTATTATTGCAATAAGTATAATATTTAAGAAAGATATGATAGAAATTGCAACAGATTTATTAGAACACATTTTACCAATAATGGTGAGTAGAATACCAAATAAGCCAATTAAATTAGAAATTACTAATAGAAGAGCTGAAATTCCTATTGAATTACTGAGGACTACCAGGTTAAAAACATTATTACAACAAGCTTCAATATATTTAGCATTATCTTATTATTTTAAAAATAATTATTTTAGAGCAATAGAAATAGAGGAAAAAATATTGAAAGAAGGTGCCAGCAAGGACATATTATCCGATTGCTTAATAAATTTAGCTAAATGCAAATATTTAACAGGAAACTTAGAAGAAGCAAAATTATTAACTGAGGAATTTAATAAAGTGGAAAGCAATCATCCAGTATATTTTTTAAACAAAGCATTTTTTAACATTTTAGAAAATAATCATGTAACAGTTATAGATTGTTATAGTAAATTAAGGAATAAGAAAATTGATAAAGAAACGATATTGGATGTTATTTCGTTTTTAGAGAATGAAATGAAAGCTAAAGATATTATCGGATTAGAATATGGAATAGCAATTTTAACATATTTTTACATAGATAAAAACGGAGGGAGAAAATTATTAATAAATTTCTCCCAAAAGTGCCAAGTACAAGTATATAATGATACTATTAACGATATATTAAAGATAACACAACATCGAACAAAATCAAATAAGAAAAAGAGAAAGAAGAGAAAAAAGTGATATGTTATTGATAGTATTGCTAAATAAATATTGGGGAATTTAGATGAATAAGAAAAAGGCTCTTGATTTAATTAATAGATTAATTATAGGATTTGAAAAACTCTTAGATAATGGAGACAATGGAGAAGTGAATTTAACAACTCTTAATCAAAAAGTGTTTACTTTTTTAGAGAAGACATTTAGGGATGATGCTACAAGAAAAATAGAGGAGTTTAAAAAAATAAGTTATTATTCACCAATTTACACATTAGGTGGTGACAACAGGTCTATTCATAAAAAATTCTACATATCTGGAATTAAAACTGCTAACAAAATGTTATTAGCTTGGAAGGATGAAATTGAGACTTATTGGGAAGATGATATGTATTATCCAGATAGTAAGGAAAGAAATCCTGTAGCTTTTATTTCTTATGACTATTCTGTTAAATCAGAGGTTGTGGATCCTTTGGCAGAAAAATTAATAAAAGCTGGTATAGCTGTTTGGTATGACGAATATGAAATCGTTATAGGAGATAATATTCATGATAAAATTATGGATGGCTTGAAACAATGTAAATATTGTATTTTAATCATTTCTAAAGAGTATATAGAAAATAGAAAATGGGCTAAAAGGGAGTTTGAGAATATAACAGCTCTTGAAACTCAAGATGGTAGAAATAGAATACTTCCAGTATGGCATGGTGTTAGTAAAGAGGAAGTAATGGAATTAGAACCACGGTTAGGTAATATAAAGGGGATCAGGACAGATGATTTTGAGTATCTATATAGAGAATTAGTGAGGGTATTGAAGAGTTGAGAATATTTTTTTTGAGTAAAGTGTGAATTCTGAGCTACGAAATCTACGAGCTAGAGCTCGTAGTTCCCAGGAAAGAGAATTATAAGGAGATAAAATGAAAAAAAGTAAAGCTTTGGGACTGGTTAATAAACTGATTTCAGACTGTGATGAATTAGGAGATAGTAATATTAATATAGTGCTTCTTAGAGAGTTCATAATCAAAGTAATATCTATAATTAATAATGTATTCCCTAATAAATCAAAAGAGAAGATAGAAGAGTTCGAGCAGATTAGTTTTGCAATATTAACTTGTATTACTGAGCCAACAGACCAGGAGGGATTAGAAGTATATCAACGCGGCTTGGAACATGCTAAAACTATGCTCCAATTATTCAAAAAAGAAATAGAAAATTATAGAGAAGATTCAGAAGGTTTGATAATTTATAGACAATTAAGAAAGAGGTGTTTTATTGTACATGGTCATAATGAAGAAATGAAGTTGAAAATATGCTGGTTTATTGAAAAACAATTAAATATTGAATGTATTATCCTTCATGAGCAACCTAATAAAGGAAGGACTGTATTGAACAAATTTGAGGATTATTCTGAAGTAGATTTTGCTGTCTGCATCTGGAGTGCTGATGATTTAGGGAAAAAGAAAGGTGATGAAGAAGGGAGAGCCAGAGCACGTCAGAATGTTGTTTTGGAGAGGTTTTTTCTGGGGTAAATATGGAAGAAATAAGTTGATTATTATTTATGAGGAAGGGGTTGAGATACCGAGTGATTACCATGGAGTAATTTATATTCCTTTTGAGGGTAACTGGAAGGATGATTTGAGGAAGGAGATTGGGGAGATTTATAAAAACAAAAAGTAAGATATAGTAAGGAGGAAATTATGAGTTTTGGTCATGCTTTATATTATCCGCATATTGATTTGAGGAACAAAAATTGGCTAAAATATGCATTTCTCTTTTGGGATAAGATATCAAGGATTGTACCAGAAGGTGTACAACCAAGTGATGATGAAGATATTATCAGGATTAAGAATGAAACCAATTTCATTGAAAATTACTCTCCAGATACAAGGGATGTTAAAAATACATTTTCATCATTTTCACATGTTTTAGAAAATCTGTTTCATAATCCTGAACTTGATTATTATTTGGGTGATATGAAAAGACAAAATCATAAAAGAAGAATTGCACCAGAGAAGTATGATTTAATTAGTAACATGAGACTTGATTCATATCAAGGAGACTTTGCTTATATTCATATGGGTAAGATTGAACCGAGATTATTAGATTTATTAATTTCATTAGGATTAGCGAAAGAAGGTCGGAATGATTGGGAGGGTTGGATCAAAGTAAATTCTATTCTTGGTTTATCCTATATGACTTATTTAGCTAATAGTATATCATATAAAAAGTCACTTCCAATAGTGACAGATAATGAGAACTATTATTCACAATCTAACTTTTTCAAACTTAACCCAAAATGTAACTGTAACAGTGAACTTGAGTGCAGGTTGGGTAATTTATTGATTACTACATATATTCCCAAAGACATTAATTCTATTACATTTGACCAGCTTATTGATTTTAGAAAGAAATACGATGATCAGCGAATGGAATTTTTCAATTTGGTTAATGATTTATGTAAAAATATACCGAAAATTGATAATGCAAATGCAATGGAAGATGCATTAAATCATTATGGTCAATTATTGATGAAAAGAACTGTCGATCTTAAAAAGCAATATACTTCAAGTAGTATTGATGCTGTTTGTAGATATGTTTCTATTTCAATACCTACATTACTGTTGAATGTCTCGGATGCAATACCAGTTGAATATAAACCAATTGTAACTGGTGCTGGTTTGGTATTTAGTTTATTCAGAAATATTAATAGGTCAAATATGAGAATAAGGGAACTTGAATCTAATGCATTATCATACATGTTACATATTAACAGGGAATTACCTCATAATGAAATATTAGAGAATTACAATAATGATATATCTCAGTTTGATCGATTAGTTAACTAATTGATTTAATCTAAAGAAGAAAATAGATTTAATAAAGGGTAAATACTTCTATGATAAGCTTGAAGAGATGGAGTTGCTATTCTATAGGAAAGGAGAAATTGAGGAAGGAGATTGGGCATTTCTATGCAGATTGATCTGGGAGCGGGGAGCTTCTGCTCCTCGGTGAGAAAGATAATCTACGAGCTGGAGCTCGTAGTTCCCATAAGCTACGACGGGGATGTCGCAGTTTCCGGTGGGGAGAAGAACGAAAAGCTGGAGCTTTCCACTCCCAGTGGTTGGTTTACGGGTAAATATCTTCCTCATTATGATGATCTGGGTATTGTCCAGTTCATCACTTTTCGGTTATGTGATAGTTTGCCAGTGAATAAATTAGAGGAATTAAAAGATGAGCTGCAATTTTTACAAGAAGATAAAAGGGATTTATTTAAACGTAAGCAGATAGAAGATTGGATTGATGCTGGTTATGGATGTTGTGCATTAGCTCAACCTGATATGGCAGAAATAATGGAAGATACATTGTTATATTTTGATGGTAACAGATATAATCTGGTTTGCTGGTGTATAATGCCTAATCATGTGCATGTAATGATTTCAGTAAGATATAATCTAAGTAAGATCGTGCAATCCTGGAAATCTTATACAGCGCGCAGGGCTTGGGAATTTCTTCCCGAGGAGTGGCTGCCTGGTAATAATCTACGATCTGGAGATCGTAGTTCACAGAGTAGGAGGTTTTGGATGCCGGATTATTGGGATCGGTATATTAGAGATGAAAATCATTTTAGCCGGGCTGTTGATTATATTCATAATAATCCTGTGAAGGCGGGGTTGTGTGATAAAGCTGATGATTGGGTATGGAGTAGTGCGAGGTATTGGTAATGCTGGGAGCGTTGCTGGGAGTGGGGAGCTCAGTTCCCATGGAGGAATAATTGATAGAAAACACAGTTGAAGAAATTTGTAATTGAATTATTGAAAGAGCAGGAGTTTAGTTATATTTATGCTCCTGACATTTCGTCTGATAGTGATAGACCAGAAAGGCGAAGTTATGAGGATGTGCTATTATTGGGGCGGCTGATAGATGCAGTAAGGAGGATCAACCCTAGAGTGCCAGCGGAAGCACAGGAGGAGGCTATCAAGGAAATTGAGCGGTTGAATTCACCGGAGCTGATAAGTAATAATGAGGATTTTCACCGGATGCTTACGGAAGGGGTAAAGGTAAGCTTTTTAAAAGATGGTCAGCAGCGAGGCGGTCTGGTGTGGCTGGTGGATGTTATTGATTTCAATCTGATTCATTAAATTAACATAGAAAAAGTTAAATATAGGGGTATCTTAGGTTAGTGGTTAATCGTACCCCTTCGCATTCCCCCTTCGTCAAAGACTACGGAGGACAAGAAAGCTATGGGGTATCTTCGATTAGGCGTTAATAGTTAGGAACTTGGAATTAGGAACTTGGAACTCGGGACTCGAAAGAGAAGAATTATCGAAAAGAAATCTTCACAAGATATATTTAAAATCAGAGCAGTTTATTTGATCCATTGATTACATCATTAGGGCTGAAGAAAACGATATCTGTATTAGTGAAGGAAGATGTATTAATTAAAAAGTTAAAAATAGGGTTATTTATCTTCAGAAATCGCCAAAAGAGTAAGGTTTTGTTGTAATTAATTGTATATTCTTGCTCTTCAGTACCGTGTGTCCGGCGTAGAGGATACCGGTAGT
>CAZAHZ010000226.1:0-5753 GCA_964485055.1 uncultured Candidatus Cloacimonadota bacterium | reverse complement strand
CCCAACAGACAAATCCGAAATAATACAACCGTAGAGGCAATTCATGAATTGCCCCAACAGCGAACCACAAACCCGTAGAGGCGCAAGGCCTTGCGCCTGATCATTTGTTATCCAAAAAGTGTAGTGAAAACGCCACATAAATATATAATAGGACATTCTGCCCAATAAAATAATGTAAATAATATTCGTAATTATTAATATAAAATGTGACATATTGTCGCAATACGTTAATTAATACAGGTATAGTATAAATATCTGTTATAAAGACACATTTTAAAATAATTAAAATGATGGCATGATGTTTGACCCTTTTATGCACCGTTATTTGAAACCTGCTTAACATATTTAGGGAGATATATTATGACAAGAAAAACTCATCATGTAGTTCCAGATCCGTCAGGAGGATGGAACGTAAAAAAAGGTGGTAGCCAGAGGGCCTCGAAGCATTTCGATAAAAAGGCTGATGCTACAGACTGGGGAAGAGATGTTAGCAGGAATCAAAAAACCGAATTCATCATTCACAACAAAGACGGTAAAATATCTCAATCGGATAGTCATGGCAATGATCCATGTCCGCCGAAAGATAAAAAGTAAAGGAGATTGACATGTCAAATGTAATTCAAACACAATTCCTCAAATTTCATGATACTATTAAATTAAACTGGAATGATGAAAATAAAGTACTTCGTGAAAAACGTGATATTATAATTAGTAAGATTAGAGAAAACATGAAATCACAATTTGGCGATAGTGAAGAAAAAACTCCAACATTTGAACCTTTTAATCAAGGTAGTTATGCAATGCATACTGGAATAAATCCAAATAATGGTGATTATGACATTGATGTTGGATTGATATTTAATCTAAATCAAGAAGATTATCCAGATTGCACAACAGTGAAAAATTGGATTTACAATGCATTAAACGGACATACACATAAAGTTGAAATAAAAAAACCTTGTGTTCGAGTTGTTTATAAGAAGCAGGGAGAAGAAGTATATCATGTTGATTTGGCCATATATGCGAAAAGTAAAGATAATTCGAACATATTTATTGCCAAAGGATGTCCAGGATCAAAGGAAGAGAATAAATATTGGGAAATCTCAAAACCGAAAGAAATAATTAAATTAATTGAAAATCACCTTGATAATGATGATCGACAACAGTTCAGAAGAATCGTTCGTTATTTAAAGAAATGGCGTGATATAAAATATTCTGCTGATGGACACAGCGCTCCAATCGGAATTGCTATAACGATTTGTGCTTATAAATATTTACAAATTCAAAAAACCTCAGTTTTTGAAGGGTATGAGTATGATGACTTGGCTGCATTGTCATATTTAATCACATTTATTTTGAATTCCTTTCATTCTGTTTATATTGATAATGAGATTGTTGACAGGATTGTAATGAAATTACCAGTTGAACCTAGTAATGATTTATTTGAAAAAATGTCAAACCAGCAGATGACTTCATTCAAATCAAAATTAGAAGATTTCTCTAAAAAGTTAAAAGATGCAATTGAAAACCCCGATCCAATAGAAGCATGTAAGACCTTACAAAGTATGTTTGGAGATGATTTTCCAGTACCGATAAAGAAAGAGTCCTATGTTGTTACAAGTGCTCCTGCAATTGCTAACTCTGAAGATTCGGCATAGATGTTTTATCATATAACAAAAAAGGAACTTTTAGACGAAGTCGAAAACATTTCATTTCTAAAAAATTACAAGATAGTTAATCAATTTGATTATCCCAGAGATGATCTTGAGTTAGTTTTAGAATTCATTTATAATAGTGAGGCATATTGGATCGGATTCAACAGGAATTTTCTTGTTGAACCACCATTTTATTATAGAAAAGGAGATAATGAGTACATATGCTACTATCAGCGAGAAAGTTTCTATATTATAGAGAAAAACCCTGTAAAAGTAATAAAGAAAACTTGGGAATTAGCTTGTGAAAGACTGATACGAGAGTTGTCTGGTGATATATTTTCTACAGTGCTAAATGAATTTGAGGGATATTGGGGCAAAAAAGATAAATGTGAAATAGCAAGATCAATAATTAATCCGAAAGGAAAAAGTAGAAAAATAAAAATTGCGTCATTTAAGGAAGTTAAATTTATTGGAGATGATGAAGAGTCGCTAAATAATTTGATTAGAAATTTATTTCAAAAAAAAGATTCATCTGGAATATCTTTTACAAATTCCTTTTTAATAAGATTAGATGAACAAGCCCAGTTTGATCCAAGGAATGATTATTCATTAGATTATTTTTATAACTTTGTTTCTAAATATAAGGGAATGGAAAGAGACAAAAAGAAAGATAAACAATTAGAGAAGGTTTTAAAATCTAATCACTCTTTATACTTTTCATTACCCCTTCCAAATGGAAATATTGCATTATGGGGGATCAAACAAAATTCGCCGGATACCTATATTCCGTTATGTCTCGACCGGTGGGATCAAGGACATTTAATACCACGAGGAGGGGGGATTGAAAAACTCAAATTAAAAAATGTAATAGTTATTGGATGTGGATCTGTAGGTGGATTTATTATTAAAAACCTTACAAACTCTGGCATAGGAAATTTGCATCTAATTGATTATGATATTTTAACAATTGAGAATATTTATCGCCATGTATTAGGTATGAATTTTATATCTCAATTTAAAGTAAATGCAATGAAGATATTTCTTGATATATCATTTCCTGATATTACGATTACTCCACATAGTGAAGATATTATTGATCTTATAAAAAATAATAAAATTAAAATTGAGAAATCTGATTTGGTGATTGCTGCTATTGATAATAATGGAACTAATTTATGTTTAAATGAGTTGTTCCACTCTAAAAGTAATTATCCGCCAATAATCTTTACATGGGTCGATCCATATGGAATTGGAGGCCACGCGTTATTATCAAATAATAGCGATAAATCGGGCTGTTTAAAATGCTTGATGGCTAATGTCAATGGCTTCTGGCATAAAAGATCCTCTTTTGTTAAACCAGGGAAATATTATATGAAATCTGCTTCTGGTTGTGGGAGTTTATATCTTCCTTACGGATCAATTGATGCTTCCCAGACCGCAAATCTTGCCTCTAATTTAGCAATTGATGTGTTACTAGGTCGGGAAAAAGGTAATCCGCTTATATCTTGGAAAGGAAAGAGCGATGACCTTTTCAGTAATGAGGGAGAAGTTTCAAAAAGATTTGAGATGTCGGTTGAAGATTTATATAAGACTAGATATGATTACATAGTTACTGATTGCAATGTGTGTGGGGAAAAGTGATATTTACATTAAATCAAAACAATGTAAAACCTGTTAGATTGCTTATTGATGATAATATTATTTTTCAAGTAAATAATTTTGTCCAAAATAAATCATTTATACCTGAATCTGGTGGAGTGTTAATTGGTTCTCAAGTTATAGATAAGCAAGACTATATTTTAAATATTATAACTGTTCCTCAAAGAAATGATATTAGAAAAAGGTATAAGTATTTTAGAAATAAAAAATATCATCAGGATATAATTGATAATATCTGGTTATCTAGTAATGGACTTAGTAATTATATAGGTGAATGGCATACACATCCGCAAGAATTGCCAGAACCTTCGGCAAAAGATATTAACAATTGGAAAAAACGAATTAAGCATCCCACATTCTATCTTGATAGATTATTTTTTATCATCTTAGGAACACAACATTTACGTGTATGGACTGGTGCCAGAGGTGATTCAATAATAAAGGAGTTGCTTTATGAAAAAGAATAACAGACCCAAAATACCACAAAAAACGCAACTTAAGTTATGGATAAAATCTGGTGGACGATGCTCCTTTAAAGGATGCAATAAAGAATTATGGCATGATGGATTAACGTTAAAAGAAGGCAACTATGCAAATATTGCACATATTATAGCGTACTCTCCTGATGGACCGAGGGGCGATAAATTACTTTCTCCAGTACATGCCATTAATTATGATAATTTAATGCTTATGTGCCAAACTCACGCAAAATTAATTGATGATAAAGATAAAGTTGAAGAACATCCCGCTCAACTATTAAGAAAATGGAAAAACGAACATGAATCACGAATAATGGTGCAAACAGAAGTAAGTTCTGATAGCTATAAGACATCAATAATAAAATTTGTATATAATATTGGTGACAATTATGTAAGAATAAAAAATGATGATATATTCAAAGCAATCTATCCTTTTTATCCAGTTGATTTAAAAGGCTTAGTAATTAGTGAGTCTGATTTTAAAAGGGATGATCCAGCAGAAATATGGGAAGGTGAAAAAGAAAAAATATCTAGAAAAATTACACGATTTCTTGATGAAAGTATTGAAAACGATAGTATAAATCACATTTCGTTATTCGCATTAGGGCCAATGCCTTTATTAATGGCTTTAGGAAAAAGTCTGGGGGACAAGACCACAGTTAGGATTTTTCCTCATTTAAACTCAAGTGAAATTGCTAATCCCTGGAAATGGCCCGAGAATGATAGCTCTGTTACTGAATATGTACTAAATAAAGTTATGAATAACAATAAAGCGAAGGATATAGCAGTTCTATTTTCTCTAAGTGATAAAATCCTACCATTTAAATATGAAAATGTTATCGATGAGAATTGGACGATATACGAAATAACACAAAAAGAACCTATTCGACATTTTGTAAAGAATCCATCCCAAATTGAATCTTTTAGACATGAATTTCGAAAGGTTCTGAACGAAATATTAAATGATTATAGCTCTGATTGTACAATTCATATATTTCCTGCTATGCCAGCAACACTTGCGATTAAATGTGGTCAGGAAATTCAACCAAAAGATCCACAAACTTGGGTTTATGAATATTATTTAGAAAAAGGTTTCCAAAAAGTATTAAGATTACATTGAGTAAACTTGTAGTCCAAATCCTCCCGGAGGTTTCCCGATAGATCGGGACAGGCTTCACCTCCGGGAGGCTTTTATATCCGGGAGGATCAAGGACGGGATAAAATTTCCCTTGACATTTTCTGTCAGGGTCATTATAATCATTTCAACAAATAGATGAAAAATGAGCAATAAATGCCTCACACTTTTATTTATAACGCAATGATAGAGATAATCAGAAATGTGACATGACCATAGTTATGGTCGTGTCCGTGTTCTTTAACAACATGACGATTTTCTGCACCATCTGCTTCACGGCAGGTTAGTTGTCTTGGCAGGGCGGGGATCGGTGACGGGCGATTGGCCGTTCCCCGCATCATTTCCGGCCGAGGACTGCGAAAAGTAGTGTCCGGAACGGTAAAACATCCCGGAAGTACGCTTGCGCAAGCGCTGAAAACGATTGATCAACCCGGAAAGATGGTAAATCAGTTGACAGAAATGAAAGATCAAGCGTAGAAAATGATCCATCCAGCACCCGAAATGTTTGGGGAAGCGGAAGAGACGATATTTCAAGCATTGAAAATGAATCAGTAAGCAGCCAAAGTCACTGATCAACGGGCAAAAATGACTAAGGAAGCATCCAAAATCATTAATCAAGCAGCAGAAATGATAAAGTAAGTGTCAAAAGTGATAAAGTAAGCGAGAAAAATGAAAAATAAAGCGGGGAAAATAACCGAGTCACAAAGATACATGGTTTCGCCGGGTGAAAACGAAAAATCGAATCATCAGGCAAAAACAAACGTATCACCCCGGGTGCCGGGAACGAATAATCGAAACGGGAGCCGGAGAGTCGGCAGGTTTGCC
>CAZAHZ010000225.1:0-5766 GCA_964485055.1 uncultured Candidatus Cloacimonadota bacterium | reverse complement strand
ACGTGGTTTTTTGTACTTATATACGCGTTCAACCTTTAAGGCAGCTTGAGTGATGAGTTCAAGGGCTTTGGGAATATCAGTATCATAAGAAACACCGACATCTACATAAAGTCTGATATTCCTGTTTGTGTGAGACCAGTTGATAACTTTTTGAGTGATAAGGTCTTCATTGGGGATCAGGTGTTCTTTGCCTTCAATTGTGATAACCGTGACATAGCGAGTGCTGAGTGACTGGATAATGCCAAAAGTTGAGTCTATTTCAATTACATCACCGGGTTTTATGGATTTGTCGAGTAAGAGTATGAAGCCACTGATAAAATTGGAGAATATCTTCTGAAGTCCAAATCCAATACCCACACCGATAGCACCACCGAGAACGGCTAAAGCTGTGAGCTTGATACCGATGATATTCATAGCGATGAGTACGGCAATGATCAGAAAGACTATTTTAAAAGTTTTTCCCAGCAGCAGCTTCACTGAAGCATTCATCCGCTTGCTTTTGGAGATATTTTGATATAAAATGTCAGAGATTTTTACTGCTAGCCAGATAGCAAGCAATACGGTTATACCGCTTTTGATCAGTGACAGGACAGAGATATGTGTTTCACCGAAATTTAAACCAATCTTATCCAGCAGACGCGTTGTCTCGTCTAAAAGATTAAGGAGATTAAGAACAGCAAGCAGCCAGATCAAATATTTGGCAGGTAGAAGCCAGAAGGCAGTTTTAAAAAGGATCGTAAGCAGTTTATTAATAATGCGAACGGCAAAATAAGTGGCAAAAATATTAAAGATCAGGTAATTCCAGCCGATCTTCTTCATTGCTAACTGAGCCAGCGAAGCTATAATAAAAAAGAATAGCGGTAAAAGAAATACTGACAGATTATCCAGATATGGTTTTATTTTCTCGTTACCTTCTCCTGCTTTTGTCATGTTTTTGCGAAGGAGCCTGGCGAGATAATAAGATATGAGGATTACAAGTAACAGGATACCAAGCTGGATCAAGCCAACCTGGGTGAATATTTCTGTCACAGCCTGTTCATAAACATTATCATAAAATGCCCGCAAATATTTTATTAACTTTTCCACTATAGATTTATCCTCAATTTAAACTGAGTAAAAAATTAATTTAGGCAGTGAATTAAGCAAGAAATAATTATTTTTCCGGCTTCATCTGTGGGAAGAGGATAACTTCCTTGATGGATGTATTATCCGTGAAAAGCATGATGAGGCGATCAATTCCGATACCGAGACCTCCGGTTGGCGGCATGCCGTATTCCATGGCTTCCAGAAAATCATCATCCATCACATTAGCTTCTGCATCGCCCATTTCACGTCTTTTCATCTGGTCTTCAAACCGTCTCTTCTGGTCAATGGGGTCGTTAAGTTCCGTGAAGGCATTAGCATATTCATTTCCCAGGATAAAAAGCTCAAAGCGTTCCACGAGCTGCGGATTATCCGGCTTTGTCTTGGCAAGCGGCGAAATTTCCAGCGGATAATCTATCACAAAAATTGGCTGTATCAGCTTTGGCTCCACAAAATGATTAAAAAGCTCTTCTATCAGCTTGCCGGCTCCTGCTGCCGGCTCGATTTCTATTTTATGTTCCACGCAGAAGTTCTTTATTTTTTCGTAATCAAGATCAGAAGCATCAAAACCTGAATATTCCTTGATAAGATCGAGCATGGAAGCCTTTTTGAAGGGCGCACTGAAATTTAATTCCGTGCCATGAACATTGATGCTGTCTGTGTGCATTATCTCCATTGCCAGATATTTTACCAGGCTCTCGGTCAGCTCCAGCATCCCGTCGAGATCTGTATATGCCTGATAAAGCTCAAGTAAAGTAAATTCCGGATTATGTGCCCGGTCCATACCCTCATTCCGAAAAACTTTTCCGATCTCGTAAACTCGCTCAAATCCCCCGATTATCAGTCTTTTCAGATAAAGCTCTATGGATATCCTCAAGTAAAGATCAATATCAAGAGTATTATGGTGCGTAATAAATGGACGCGCATGTGCTCCACCATATAATGGCGTCAACACTGGCGTTTCCACTTCCAGAAAGCCTCTGTTCTCCAGAAAGCCTCTGATCCCCGAAATCAGATGAGCTCGGGTCTCAAAAGCCTTTTTATGCTCCGGATTTAAGAGAAGATCAAGATAACGCTTGCGGTAACGCGTTTCAATATCATGAAATTCATCATATCGTATCGTTTTTCCGTCCACAGTTTTCTCTTTTACAACCGGCATGGGTCGCAGGGTTTTGCAGAGTATGGTCACCCGCGCTGCTTTAACCGAATATTCTCCCATCTGCGTTACAAAGCAGAAGCCATCTACCTGGATAAAATCTCCCAGATCACAGGCTTTGAAAACTTCATAATTCTCTTCGCCGGTATTATCCTTACGGACAAAGATCTGGATATTACCCGACTCATCCGCGATATTGGCAAATCCCACTTTCCCCTGGCGCCTGAGTGCCACGAGCCTGCCGGTGATTGAGACATTAGCTTGAGTTTCTATAAATTCATCTTTATGCTCTATCAAGTGTAAGATTATATGAGTCCTTTCCGAACTATTGGGATATGGATTTACCTCCATATCCACCAGACGCTGCAATTTCTGCCTTCTCGCTTCCATAAGCTGATTTCTGTTATCCATGACTTTCTCCGTTTTTTATTTTCGATTAAAACTTATTAAACAGACTTTATTTGAAGTGTCAAAATGTCAAGCGGATATGCTTGACTCTCCTTTCACCCCAAAATTTAATTCTTTTCATCACTCCGTTACTCTGTTAATTGTTTTCCCCGGCTCCCCAGCAAAATTTTATAATAATTAGATTATTTTCCACCGCTTTCCGTATTCCTAACTGAATAAAATTAGTATAAGAGTGTTACAACTTAGCACAATATAACAATAAAATGTCAGATTGTGCTTTGTTGTTCCACTCTATATCTGCGATAATGCTGATTAGGTGCATATATATATGAAAAGTAGAGAAATATCTGCTGTATGGTGAACTATAGTATAAATTTTGGGTAACAGCAACATTTTATTAGCCAAAAACTTCCTGAATAAGAGCGAAAGAATGTATATGGTGAGAAGAGAGATGGAACACGGACGACGCGGATGAGACGGAGGGGAACGGACAATATTTAATTGAATTGATATAGGGGGAGGTGACCAGATGATCTTTGAGTTTTGACGGTATTCCGGCAGGACTTAAGGGCAACAGATTTAGGTTCTCAGCTAAGTGAAAAGAGATGAGAAGAGGAATAGAACGCAGATATCGCGGATTAAAACGGAGAGGCACTGATAATTTTTTCTTTAAGAAAATAAATCAATGAATTTTAATTACTAATAAAAGGGATATTATTTTTTTCTGTCTTTTATTAGTTTCAATTAGTTGTGAAATCTAAAATATATCCTCTTTGAGAAAAAAAAGTAAAAAAAAATGTAGTTCATTGCTCCCGATTTTGAGTACTGATGCAACAATATATATACAGGTGATGATTATTAAGCAGAGCCTGAATATTTAATTGGAGGAAAAGATGAAGAAGCTGTTGTTATTAGTAGTCTTAATGAGTATCGGCTTATTATGGGGTGATGGTTCAGGGGGTGGAAATATGACTACAGCCGATATTCATGACAGAGTAAGGAACTGTCCGGCAATGTCAACTGAGCGTGAAGGAACAAGTAATACAATGTACTTCACAACATTTGGGCTTTCACCAGCTCATTATGAGGTTATCCAGGGTAAACCTGCGAAATTAATGAAAATTATGATCGAAAATTTTACTGATACATGGACTTCGGACTATGATAGTTTGTCGTTTTATGATCAACATTTAGAGGCTTATGATGATGATGATGAAGAATATATCATTGATAATTTAGGTTACCAGGCTGATTACAGGATTAACGGTCAGACCGGTTGTTGGGCAAGTCCTATTCTGGACGAGGAATATAATGCTGTTTATATTTTAAATAAATCAGGGATGTTGTTTTCCGTAGATACGGAAACAATGACAATCACTGGGAGCAGAAGGAATTTACGAAATATCGAGAAAATTCTTGCCAGTGGTACAACATACATCAATGAATATGAATATATGGCAACACCCTTGCTTCAGAGAGATTTAGCTGGAGATTATTTAATAATTCCAGGTATCTGGAACGTTTTCAAAGTGCAAATCAATAATGGGACATTGGGTGTACCTGAGGTAATAACCGCGATAGGTTCTTTAACAACAGATGATTGCTATATGTCACCGGCAGCGTGTGATTACGAAGAACACACATGTTTTGTAATCGTCAGCAGGAATGGGGTTGTAAATGGATATAATGGTGCCTCAAACCGTACTTGTATTATACCTGAACCTTCGACAAAATGTTATTTTCAACCTACAATCTGTGAGGACGGACATTTCTATATCAACACAGAAGCGGCTATCTATAGTTTACCGGTAAACGGTAGAACAGTAAACGGTGCCTGGAATAATGAATTTGAGGTTACAGAAGTTACAGAATTACTGGAGATCGAGAATATCAATGTCTGTGGGATGGAAAGAGAGAATATCATATCCAGTAACGAGGATAGATATGATAAACTTCTACAGAATTATGATACAATAGTACCAGTAGCAACTGAGGATATTATTGATTATTCACCACTTTCAACAATACAAGGTGGAGGCACGACATATTATAAATTGATGAATAATCACAATGTTTTTCTGCAGAACTATCTTGATACATATTGCGTTTATTCGATAAATAACGAGACCCCTGTTGGTCAAGTACCTTACAGCAATGAATGTTATTATTATAATACACAAGCCAATGAATGTAATATACCTCCAGGAGCAGATATCTGGAGCGAATTTGTGCAGAGTGATGCTGATGAATTATCTTTAGTAGTAACAGAAATGAACAGTGTCCAATTTCCTTATCCTTTTTTAACTTATGGAACACCCGCAGCATATTATACAAAAGAAGACAGAATCAACATAATTCTTGGAGACGAGCAGGGACTTTTATGGACCTGGTGTAGAAGCCTGTCGCCGGATCAACTTGGATTTCATCCTTCCTGGATCAATGCGGAAGGAGGGGTATATCCGTTATATCCAAAGAATGGTTATTCCAAGTTTATGGGAACTCCTCCCAATGTAATCGAATTCGATACAATAGATGATCTGAATATCAAATACGTCGGAATTGATCCGGATGGATATAAGGTATATTTGAATTCTATAGTCAGAGAGACGGTTCTGGGTGATTATTCGACAGCTCATTTTGATAGAATGATGAAACATTCAGAATACAGTCTGAGAATATTTGATGAAAACGGATTAGTATATTCGAATGATCTATTCGATATGTCCGGTGATGACCATAATTATTACATACCCATATCACCAATTCTTGATGTATGGGATATAGTCGAAATCACCTATGGACCAGTGCCATACGAAATAATCAATATTCATAGTGGAGGGACGTTAGTCATAGGATCAGGAGGAGATGTACGAACAGGATATTTAAATATCGAGGAGGGAGGTATACTATCATGTCAGGAAGGAGGAGTATTCTATACACGCTATCTGAATATACTTAATGATCCTGGATATAATAACACAGCCATAATCAAGTCTAAAGGATATGTTGAAGTTAGTAGTTCAATGTTTATTGAAGACAATGTTCTGGCAGAACTAAAAGGTAATGTGTAAATACTTATTCAAAAGTGTCCAGTATTTTAATTGAAAAGTGTACCACTT
>CAZAHZ010000224.1:0-5773 GCA_964485055.1 uncultured Candidatus Cloacimonadota bacterium | reverse complement strand
GTCAAATGCCTATGGGATCGTGTTTTCAAAAATAAAATGGTAAAGATGGGTTAACGACTTACGACTAACAAATCACGAATCACCAATCACGCTGAACGAAGTGAATATCCATTTTCCATTACTTGTCGCGTAGTAATGCAATGAAGACGGATCAATTTTCAATTATTTCCTCGCCATTTCTTCTACCGGAAATATCTCTATCAGATCAACGGTATACATCAAGATCAAACTGGCATCATACGCTTCCACAAATCCATTTCCATCCACGTCCGCTTTCTCAAGCAACCATTCTGCCCAGGGTAATGGTGCTCCCTGCGGTTCCATCTGGCAGAAATACTGTAATACCAGCGAAGCATCAAAGCTTTCCACTATCCCATTCAAATCAATATCCCCATATAGCAGCCGCTGCAATTCAAAACTAAATACAGTATTATCATCATCAATAGTAATCGTATCACAGAAGGTTAGATAATCCACTTTCTGAACAATAACCTCATAATCAGCCTTGAATACATCTGCCAATAGCAGCAATCCAAAAATATTAGTCGTTTCCTCAAAACTCTGTGAATAAATGCTATCCAACCCAGTAAGTGAAAAACTGATCCCGCTATACGCAGAAGTATCATTCAAAGTACACATTACCCGCAAATCAACATATCTTTCCAGTTCTACAGGATTAGAAACTGCCCGTCCCGAATTACCACTATTATAAACCGACTGCACCGCATAAACATATTCCCCATCCGGCATCCAGAATAAAGTATCGCAATAGCTATTAACCTCAATATTCGTAACCAGTGGCAGGAGCACACTTCCATTACGTGAGCGGTAAATATTATAATACAAAAATTCTACTTCCTGCCTGCTCTGCTTATTCCTGAAACCATTAGCACCATTCCAGCTCAATTCCACGCAGTAATCTTCATTCAGTTCTGCCGTAACATCCGAAGGCGGCACCAGAAAACGTAAAGTTGCCTGGTTACTCAACCCACTCCAGTTCTGCATTTCATCCTGCACCTTGATCACAAAGAACAGGCTGTCATAAACCGCAATATTCTCCAATTCGCTGATATCAAAAGCAAATTCCTCAGCTTCGCCAGCTTCTAAAGGATATAAACTGCATTCCACCTGCTGTGCCCAAAGATAATCATTTTCGAAAGAATTGGTTCTCCACTGTATCGTATATCATAATGATAGGCATTACCGGTATATCCATCATCACCCGTAGCAGTCCAATTGAGCACGATATCATTCTCATTACCCATCTCTATTTCCAGATCACTTATCTCATCTGGTGACATTTCATCAGAATATTGCGCCAGACTGTCATATACAGCATAAGCGTGATATATTTCACCCTCAAACTGATATTCTGCCCTGATCGTATCTCCATTAGCCACCCACAAAAGCGTCCGACTCCTGAACGATAGCTCAAATTCCCCGATATAATCAAATTTATTAACTTTCCGCAAAACCAGTTCTTCGCTCTCGCCACTAACCATATTTTCCAGAGTAACGCTCTGCTCAATATCATCACACCGGAAGTTCTTCAACTTCACATACATATTATCTTCTTCAAAAAGATTCGGTGAATTGAACTTAAGCTGCACCGCAGCCTGTTCCTGCGTCAATACGGATAACTGCAAAGACGTGGTATCTGCCATCACACCGTCACTGGCTACAATCTTCATAATATGCACGCCTCGATCTTCATGCGAAGGTGTCCAGCTCAATAAATCACCACTGATATTAAGTCCAATATCATTATCCAGCACGTTATAGTTCAAATTATCACCATCAGCGTCACCACCCGTAAGCTCAATCTCGCCATATTCATCAGCGATAAAATCATACACGATCTCATCATCCATCAAGAAATAAGGTGGATTATTACGCTGAGCAGAATAATACACCAACTCTACTGACTCAGAAGCATCACTTTCGTTATACTCACCATCCACAAAAACGGCATAAAATCGATATGGATGACCACCTGTCAGACCGGTGATTACAGCTTCCGTATCTTCTGCAATGCTTTTCATATCAAGCATGCCAGTGGACATATCTTCATAAAATACCGTAGTGAGATACACATCTTCACCGATTGGTTCAACCCAGTTCACTTCCACACTTTCACCATTCTGAACAGCATTGAAATTTTGAGGTATTTCCAGAACCACATTATCAACTATAATACTACCTGGTGCATACTGCATAACTGGTGCATTCGCATCATCACTAATCCTCGTATAGATGAAATATTCTCCATCCGGTGTTTCCTCATTATACCATTCAAACTCCAGTTCAGAGTTATTAACAAGTTCAAATTCCTGGATCAGCACCCCATCGAAATGCCGGTTATCAGTATCATAATATACTTGTACACTAAGCGTATCACTATAATCATTAAAACTCAGCGAAACAGTGTTGTTCCGCATCCCCCTATCTTCCGGCTGAGAAACCAAAGTAGTAGGCTGCTGATCAAGACACCTGAACTCCGTGATGATCTCACCCTCTTCATCAGTAACAAAATCCCAGTCTCCCGCAGAAGGATTATCAATCACCATCACCGTCTGCAATGAACTCTCAAACTGGTTATAATTACTATTACCTGCATTATATATCATTCCTGTTGGTGCCTGCACTTCATAATCAAATAATTCCAGATCATTCCCTGCCACTACTAAAAGCTGCCCCGTATTCTCCGGCACCTGGAATGTGATAACCTGTCGTCCATCTCGTTCTCCACGCCATATCTGGTATAGATTCTCATAATTACCGCCTAAATAATAATGGAACCAGGGAAAAGTCTGCTTACCATATTGCGCCCTTTGAGCTAATGAAAGACCAAAATATTCGAACTGAGACTGCATATATACCTTGTTTACTTCCACCTCTGCGCTGCCTAAGGTAATATTCTCAGCCCAATTCAAAAACCAGGGCAGGTCAGTTGGTGTAGAAACTGTCATATTTCCTCCACCCTGAAAATATCCATTATTTAAAGAAGAATATAATCTGCCTCTGATTATGTCTGCCAAATTCAATTCCCCTTCGCTGTTGAAACAATTTTTTTGAAAATTCAGTTCTATAAAACCTTCTGAAAGATCATAATTGAATACTTTTATACCACCAGAACCATAAAAATAATTCATGGGATGGATTCTAACTGCCACATCATCAAGCTTTACCAGAGCTCCTAAAAGAGGTATTTCATCTAGACCTAAAGTAATATCAACTGCCGCCATTATCTGCCAGTTACCTGATTGAATTCCATCAACTCCACCTTGTATCTCAGTTATAATCATCCCGGTCATTCCAATTGGTATATGAGTACTTGCCATTAGGGTTAATGATTCTAACCCTCCATCTATGAAATCCAAATACATACCCAGTTCCAGAAATTTCGCTCCTAAAAATCTCTGTAATTCTATTAATTCTTTTAGATTTGTTTCGCCCTGAGGATTACCTTTTTCATCGATAATATTAACCTTAATATCGGCTAATTCATCATCCCTGCTTCTACCTGTTTCACCAATTCCTGGAATTTTTAACTTAAATCCTCCTCCAAATATATTTTCAGAACTATTATAATAAAGATTGAGATCATCAATAGCGTATATTGTAAAATTAGCTTGTAATCCCTGAATATCGAAATTGACCTCTGATGGGTTATCAGTATAGTAATGTATTGCTCCTGATATCTCATCCAAAGAAGCAGGCATTACTTCATTCCAATGTTCTTCAATATACTCTATCACACTATTTATTGGATACGGCATCTCTACAATACACCCCAATTCCAAATTATCCTGATGGAATTTTATTATCCCACATCTGATGATAAAACCTCCTAAAACAGGAGTAAGTTCATTATAATTTCCATTGTACGGAACTAGTTTCTCACTAATTGCGTAATATGAGAATGCACCTCCAGCTTGTTTTATTTGATCATATACTCCATTATTGATCACTGCATAAGCACAGTCTCTGGTTAATACAGGCTGATTTAGAATTACCCTTTTATCAATTTCAAGCTCACCTTCAAAAAAGAGTTTATTATTGATACTCACATTACCACTCAAAGAAAAGACATTGTTTGCTGTTTCCTCAATATTATCAGCAAAAGCAGTTAATTCATCGGTTATTATTAAAGAATTCGTTCCAGCTCCGGTTCCCTGCATGCTGATATTATGGATATTAACGCCATCGTCCACTTCTACTAACGTATTACGCTGCTGATAACCGTTGGCTGTAACCAGGACATTGTACGTATCTTGAGCCAAATCAGGAAACTGAAAATTCCCCTCTTCATTAGTAACACATTCTTCAATAAATCCATATCTGGTTAGAACAATATAAGCTCCCTGAATACCTTCTTCAGTTATATTATCATATATCTGACCATACAAACCTGTTTCCAGTGAGGTAAGTAAGCCCACTTCTGAATAACCAACAGTATTGCCACTTCCAGAGACATCAAAGGAATGCAGTATCCCCGTATAACTGATATTATATGAACCTGCTCCCATTAAAGAACAAACATATACAAGAAAAATAAAGATCAAAACCTTTTTCATCTATTCCTCCCGAGCGTTAGCTCTGAAATTTCTCATTTACCATATATTTATTTCTTCCTTCTGTGCATTTCAGTGCCTTCTGTTGTTCATAATCTTCTTTCTTTACAACCACTGAAGTCACTGAATAACACTGAAAAAGAGAAGAATATTGCTTTGTTTAACTTCATATTAATACATTTCTTCCTTCTGTTTGTTTTATGTGATTTCTGTGACTCTTTATCTAATTTATTCACTTCCCAGTATCCACCTTTATTTGGATCTATTCTTTCTAATTTACCTTCATCCTGCAGTTTATTGGTGGCATTTTTTACTGTTCTCAATGATTTCCCTATTTCTTCTGCTACTTCACTAAGTGTCATCTCTGGATTAACATTAAGTAAATCAAGTATCATATCCTTTGTTTTAGTCGACTTTTTTACCGACATTTCCGGTGCAGTTTCTGGTGAAATTTCTGGTGCAGTTTTCACCTCAGTATTAATAACTTTCCAGTACCCACTTTTATTAAAACCGATTCTTTTTAGCCTACCCTCCAATTGAAGCTTTTTGGTAGCGTCTTTCACTGCTCGCAAGGAGTTACCGATTTTATCAGCTACAAATTTTAAGGTTACATCAGGTCTTTCTTGAAGAATGGCAATTATTAATTCTGGTGTTTTTAAATCCCTTTCTGGTGCAGTTACCGGTGCAGTTTCTGGTGTCAATTTACTCAACTTCTTATTAAAAGAAAATTTAAGCCAGAACCCACAACCATCAAAACTTATCTCAGGTAAGTGAACATTTTCATTTTTACAGGTATTGTGTATCTTTTCTATTCCACGTCCCCAGGCTTCTATTAAACTGGTTCTGAAGAAAGCATTGGCATATCCTTGAAATTCGAAATTAATATAGTTATTTAACATTATCAATCTCTCGGATTCGTTTTATTATCATATCACCGTCATTTTCAAGTTTAGAAAATGCAAACCATTTCTTTCCCAAGTCTTTTAATGATGCTCCGATATGATAAACAACCGCATCATCAATTACAATGAACCTGTCATGCGATTTAGTTAATTTTTTGATTTTTACTGCAGGATATTGTTGATTATGTTTTTCAATTTCCATCTTCATCAATTTATCTATTGTTTTGCAATAAATGCAAACTTTTGTAAATACTTATTCAAAAGTGTCCAGTATTTTAATTGAAAAGTGTACCACTT